>NZ_JBNAGB010000006.1:229121-265970 GCF_049800975.1 Sagittula sp. S175 | reverse complement strand
ATGTTCACGGCCAGCGTCTTCTGGCGACGCGATAGTGTACTGAAGTCGGGCACCGCCCAGTTCAAACCGATCAGACGCAACAAGCTCTCGACGAACCCGGTCGTCTGCCGGAGCGCCATGCCGAACATGCCCGGGGCTCCGCCCGTTCAGGGCTGAATTGATCCCCCGGATCAATTCCGGGACGCCCTTCACCCTTCATCGTCAGGCATGTCTGGATGGCAGTGTCGCTGTAGGTCTGCTGTCGGCCGCGTTTGCCGGTCGGCGCAGCATCCCAGATCATCTCGGGATCGAACCAGATTGTCAGCGAGCCTCGACGCTTGAGCGCTTCATTATAGGCTGGCCAGTTCCTGGTCTTGTAGGTCGGGGGTGTGGGTCTGCTCATGTCGTCCAGCTACCACGCTGGATTCACGACATGAATCCCTCACAGGATTTGTGCAACAGAGCCGTTCGCGCCTTGAAAATGGCAGTCGCGTTGCGACAGCCGCCCAAGGGTTGCATACATCCTACGGATCGTGGAATCCAATACGGTTCACACGATTACCAGAAGCTCCTGCGCCAGCACGGCTTCCAGGTATCGATGAGCGGCGAGGGAAATTGTTTCGACAACTCTGCCGTCGAAACCTTCTTTAAAACGATCAAGGCCGAGCTGACCTGGCGTAGGTCGTGGCAGACGCGAAGAGAAGCAGAGCTGGCCATCTTCCAGTATATCAATGGCTTCTACAATCCACGCCGACGGCATTCAGCATTGGGCTGGAAAAGTCCGGTCGCCTTAGAACGGAAGCTGGCCTAAACGTGCACTGGCGGCGGCACAGAAACGTGACAGGTCCATTTCCTCGAAACTGATCAGTCGGATCAATTCTGCGCGCAGGAATTCCTGCAGGATCGCCTTGCTCAGTTCTGGGCAAAATTCCGGGTGCCCGGCTTCCTTTATCATTTGTCTTTCTCGCTCTTCCAGAGCCGCGATCAGGGCGGAGACCCTTCTCACGGCGACGAGCAGGAGGTCGGTTTGCAAGGAAAGACAGAGAAACGGGTTCGATACGGGCGCGGAGAGCGCTCGGGGGAGGCGTTTTCGGAAGTAGAAGATGCTGCCGCGCCGGGAGAGGTACGGCATGGCGATTCCGCGACCGGACAGGTGGGAATCGAAGGCTCGGCGGGGACGATGTCTGACGCTGTGTGACACAGCGTGTGCGACAGGATGTGTTACAGCGCGCGCAGTGGGTGTGACACAGGCCTGATTCTGGCCCGTAAGGGCTTTGATATCATTGGAAATTTTGGGCATTTGGCTGGGGTGGTAGGATTCGAACCTACGGTACGCGGTACCAAAAACCGTTGCCTTACCACTTGGCTACACCCCAACCGTGGCGCGGTGTCTACTTCGCCAATTCGGAGGGTGCAACCCCTCCCGAACACAAAATTTCACTTCTTTTCTCCGGACATCGCAACCACCGTTTCCTCCGGCCCGTCGTAAAAGCTGAACCTTGCGCGGCCTGCCCTTTTCGACGCGTAAAGTGCCACGTCCGCGCGGTCGATCACCTCTGCTGCGGACAACGCGACGCCGTCGACGATGGCGATGCCGATGCTGACCGAAATCTTGCACTCCGCGTCCCCGAAGGGGATCGGTTCCTCGATTCGGCGGATCAGCCGTTCGGCCAGTTCCGCCAGCCGCGAAGGTCGCACGAGGTTGGCGCAGACGATCACGAACTCGTCGCCGCCCACCCGCGCCGCCGTGTCGTCGCGGCGCGTTTCCTCCAGCATGATGCGCGAGACCTGGCGCAGCACCGCGTCACCCGCCGCGTGCCCCATGGTGTCGTTCACCTGCTTGAACAGGTCCAGGTCGAGGTGCATCAGCGAATAGGGCTGCCCCTGCCGCGTGATCCGCTCCATCGTGGCATCCAGCGCGCGACGGTTGCGCAGCCCCGTCAGCGCGTCGGTGAAGGCGCGTTCCTCCGCCACCGTCATCGCCCCCTTCAGCCGGGTGTTCAGGCTGCGCGAGGCGTCCATGGCGGCGGATTTCGCCTCCATCAGCCAGAGCATCTCGATCGCGATGTCGGTGGGGGCGAAATCGGTGCTGGTCAGCGCAAAGTCGCGCACGCCGTCGCGCAGCCCGATGCCAAAGGACAGGTTCACAACCGCTCCGCCGTCGCCGGTGGCCACGACCATCCCCTTCAGCGCCGTGCGCCGCCCTTCGCGCAGCCGCAGGTGCAGCTTGCGCCCCTGCGTCTGCAACAGCCCCGCCATGGAGCCCACCGCGCGCGGGCGATACACCTCGAAGACCTCGAGGAAGCGCGCGCCCTCAAGCGGAACATCGGACAGCTTGTGCAGGGTCGATCCCGCCTGCCGGATATGCCCATGCGGACCCAGCACCGCGTGCATGGGACAGAGCGCGTGCAGCGCCTCTTCGGGGATGGTCATCCTGCGCCTCCGCCCACGGCGCGGCCCGCCAGTTCAAAGTCGCGCCCCTGCGCATAGGCAGTTTCGATCAGCGTGATCTCGACCTCCTGCGCGCCGTCGTCGCAGGGTTCGGCGTCCAGCAGGACCAGCGCACCGTAATCGTCCGCCATGGCGCGCAGAACGCCGACCATGACGTAGCCGAATCCCGGCAGCCCGGTGCCGACGGTCAGCCGGAACCGGCTGTGCGGCCCGTCGCGGCTGTCGGGATCGCGCAGTTCCAGGTCCGGCAGTTCGAGGTCCGCCACCGCCAGACGCGCCCGGTCGGGCAGATCGTCCAGCGAATGCAGGAACTCGATGTAATCGACCCCGCCAAAGCGCAGCAGGCGGCGCAGCCCTTCGGAATTCGGGTGTGACACAAGGTAAGTGCCCACGTCCTCTAGGAAACTGTCGCGCGGTTTCTTCAGCACCGCTTCGGTGGCGGCGATCACGGCCTCGAATATCTCGGGGCTGTAGTTCAGCATGGCCTCGAATTCCTGGACCTCGTCCGGCAGCCGCCCGGCGATGCCCTGCCACACCTCCTGCCCGTAGGTGTCCTGCACAAAGACCTGAAAGGTCCTCAAGATCAGCCCATGCATCCTGTCATACTCCACGTCGCAGGGGGCATTAGGACCCGACGAGGCTTAACAGAGGCATAAAGGGATAATTTGACTCGATAAAAAAGGATGAGCGGTCAACATGCGCTGCAATCTTGGGCTGCGCCGCGGTCGCGCACCAAGACGCGCGCCCAGCGCCCCGCACAGCGAATCACCATGCGGGTGCCGACATTCTCCGCTTGGAAATGCAGATTTCCCGCCGGTCGCAAACCACGAAGTGTCCGAGACCTCAGAAATCCGTCGGCGCGCCGCCCTCGGCCTTGCGGCGCTCGACGAAGGCCGCCAGTTTCTCGCGCACGGCCACGTCCATCGGCGGCTCTTCGAACTCGGCGATGATGCGCTTGAACACGCCATGGGCGCGTTCCGCTGTCCAGACGCCGCCCGTGATCTCCCAGCCCTCGTAATTCTTCCAGTCCGACAGGAAGGGTTGATAAAAAGCCGTCTCGTAGCGGTCCTGCGTGTGCTGGCAGCCAAAGAAATGCCCATACGGCCCGACCTCGGCAATCGTCTCCACCGCCAGAGCCGCGTCCGAGCAAGCCCAGATCTCCGGCTCCATGTAGCGCTGCAACTGCTGCAAGACCTCACAATCCATGACGAATTTCTCGGGGCTTGCGATCAGCCCGCCCTCCAGCCAGCCCGCCGCGTGATAAACCATATGCGTCCCCGACTGCATCGCGGCCCACAGCGACTGCTCCGTCTCCCACATGGCCTGCCCGTCCGGCACGTTGGCGGCACAGACGCCCGAGGACCGCATCGGCAGGCCGTAGAACCGCGCCATCTGCCCGGTCATCTGCGTCGCGCGCATGTATTCCGGCGTGCCAAAGGCAGGCGCGCCGGTCTTCATATCCACGTTCGAGGTGAACGTCCCGATCATGCAGGCCACCCCCGGCCGGATCAGCTGCGCCAGCACCACCGCCGCCAGCCCCTCGGCCAGCGATTGCGCCACCGCGCCCGCAATGGTCACCGGCGCCATCGCCCCCGCCAGCGTAAACGGCGTCACCACCAGCGCCTGCCCGCGCCGCGCCAGCCGCATCCAGCCGTCCAGCATCGGCCAGTCATGCTTCAGCGGCGAGGTCGAGTTGATGTTGGTATACATGCGCGGCGTGGCGTCGAAGTCCTCATGCGTCAGCCCGCCCGCAATCCGCACCATCTCCATCACGTCCTCGACCCGCTCCGGCCCGAGGCTGTAGGCATGCACGACCTTGTCGCACAGCGTCAGCTTGTCGAAGAGCACATCCAGATGCCGCACCGAGGCGTGGATGTCCACCGGCTCCACCGGATAGCCGCCCGCGAAATGGATGCAGTTGAAATACTGCGTCAGCTTCAACAGGTTGCGGCATTGCTCGCGCGTGCCGGATACCTTCTTGCCCAGCTCCAGATCCCAGTAATTGGGCGGAGAAGACACGTTCCCGAACAGGATATGATTGTCGCCAAAGGGCAAGGTCCGCGCCTCGTTGCGCGGCGTGATGGTGAAGCGATCCGGCGCCAGCGCGACCATCTCCATGACGAAATCGCGCCCCATCCGCACGTTCTCGCCGTTCACCGTACACCCTGCGCGCTTCAGGATCTCGACGGCCTCGGGGTGCAGGAACTCGATCCCGATCTCTTCGAGGATGCGCATCACCGCGTCGTGCATCCGCGCCACCGCCTCGGGGCGCAAAGGCTCGGTCGGGCGATCCGGGTTGACCGGGATGCGCCAGGGCATCTGCTCGATCGCGGGTCCGCCCCGGCGGGTGTTGCCCGAACGCCCTCCGCTGCGACGACGTTTCGGCTCCAGGACAGCTTCGGGGGCATCGGGCATGGCGGTCTCCTCTGGCACCCCGCCATCAAAGCCCCCTCACAGGCCCCCGCCTGCGCAAACACGACAGGATGCGTCGCTTTCGATGCCCGGACGCGTGAAAATCAGCGCAGCCCGTCCAGCCACCCCGGCAAATGCCCGATATCGGGCAGCACGGCATCCGCATGCGGGTGCAGCACCTCGCGCCCCGCCATGCCCGTCAGCACACCGACGCACAGCATCCCCGCCGCGCGCCCGGCGATCAGGTCATGGGTGCTGTCACCGACCATGACCACCTGCCCCGGCAGCACGTCCACCGCATCGGCAAAGGCCAACAACGGCCCCGGCGAAGGCTTTGCCCCCCAGCCGCTGTCGGCCCCGGCGACGAAATCGAACCGGGACCGCACACCGGCGCGGCCCAGATGCGCCTCCGCCACCGACTCCGTGTCATTGGTCATGACGCCCAGCCGCAACCCGCGCCCGCGCAACCCGTCCAGCAGCGGCCCCAAAGGCGCGGCCTCCGCCAAGGGCGTCTCCGCCGCCTCCTCGACGATCATGACTTCCAGCGCGTCCACGCCATAGGGCATCACGCCAGCGAGGATCTCGGCAATCTGGCGGTTCGTCCCCGCAATCGCGGGGCTGTCCGGCAGGAACACGCCCCGCGCCAAATCGAAACGCACCGCCTCGGCCGCCCGCGCTGCCAACGCCATGTCCCCCTCCGCCAGCCGCCCCAGCAGCCGCTGCGCAAAGACATTCCACGTCGCGCCGAAATCGAACAACGTGCCGTCCTTGTCGAACAGCACCGCGCGCGGTGTCATGTCCAATGCATTTCCCCCCCACCGGGAAGTGCCGCGCGCGCCTGCGCGAGGGACGTGTAAGGCACGCCCGCCGAATCGCAGAACGCCATGACCCAGGCGTCATCCATCATCAGAAAGTCCAAAACCGAGGCGTGGAAAACCGGGTCCTGCAACCCTTCGCGGAAATCCGTTTCGCTAGCGCCACTTGCCCCCATGAAGACCGGCATCAGCTCGTCGTTGCCCGCCAGCCAGGCCATTGCCTGCAAACCGATCATCTCGGCAGTTTCCCGCGTAAACGCCATTTCTCACCGCCCGTCGAAAGGGTTTCTTAACTACTTTTCACCAAATCTGAGGTTACCAAAAAGTTCAAGCAGGTCACCGGTCGCGCCCACTCAGCGCGCCGCGTGACCGGGGGAAGGCACACACAGATGACAAGCCGAATCCTGGTGGTCGATGCAGTGCCCACGAACCGCATCATCCTGCGGGTCAAACTGTCCGCCGCCTACTACGAAGTCGTCCAGGCCACCTCGGGCCAGGCGGCGCTCGCGATGCTGCGCAAATCCGCGCCGGACCTCGTGATCGCCGCCGCCGACCTGCCCGACATGTCGGGCCGGGCGCTCTGTGCCGCGATCCGGCACAAAGCCCAGGCGGGCGGCCCCAACCAGTCCAGCGTTCCGGTTCCCGTCGTCATCATGCACACCCAGGACGACCCCGGCGAACGCCTTGCCTCGCTGGCCGCCGGGGCCGATGACGTGCTGACCCGGCCCATCGACGACGTGGTGATGCTGGCAAGGCTGCGCTCGCTGCTGCGCGCCCGCGACGCCGAGGCCGAACTGCAACTGCGCGATGACACCCGGCGCGCGCTGGGTCTGGCGGAACATTCCGCCGAATTCGCCATGCCGGGCCGCGTGCGCATCGTCTCGACCGGCGTCCACCCCGAGGTGCGGGCCATGGTGAACCGCCTGCAACAGCGCAGCGACGACCATATCGAATTCGTCGATGCAGACGACGCCCTGCGCGACACGGGCCGCGCGCCCGACGTGGTGGTGGTGGCCGAGGCCCCCGGCGGGCTGGGCGAGGGCCTCGCCCTTCTGCCGCAACTGCGCGCCAACCGTGCCACCCGCCAGTCCGCCCTGATCTACATCGCCCAGCCCGACCAGCGACGCGAGGCCGCCTCGGCCCTCGACCTCGGGGCCAACGACCTGATGATCACCGGCCCCGACGTGGACGAACTCACCATCCGGCTGAAGAAACAGATCGCGCGCAAGCGCACCAACGACCGCCTGCGCGCCAACATGCGTGACGGGCTGCGCGCCGCCGTGATCGACCCGCTGACCGGGCTGTACAACCGGCGCTACGCCCTGCCGCACATGTCGCGCATGGCCGAACAGGCGCAGCGCATGCGCCGGCCCTACGCGCTGCTGCTCGCGGATCTCGATTACTTCAAGCAGGTGAACGACGACTACGGCCACACCGCCGGCGATGCCGTGCTGGTGACGCTGGCGCAGCGTCTGAAGGACAACCTGCGCGCCGCCGACCTCATCGCCCGCTGGGGCGGCGAGGAATTCCTCGTCGCCATGCCCGACACCGACCGCCGCTCGGCCCAGCGCACGGCGGAACGGCTCTGCGCGCTGATGGCCAAGCACCCCGTGACCCTGCCCGGCGACCGGCGCATCACCGTGACCCTGTCCATCGGCGTGGCCATCGGTCTGCCCTCGACGGACGACACGCCCGTCGACCTGATCTCGCGCGCGGATCAGGCGCTTTACGCGGCCAAGAACAAGGGCCGCAACACGGTGGTCATGTCCGACACGGTCATGGCCCTGCCCTCGCCGGAGAAGCGAAAACCCCTGCCCCCCGCGCCAAAACCGAACCCCCGCCTCGCCCCTCCGGTCGAGATCGAGCAGGCCCGCGACACCGGCACCGACGGTGCCACCATCCCACCCTGGGGTCTGTCGCGCACCTGAACCGTTCCAGACCTTTGTCTCCGTGCCAGTCCCCCGCCCCCGGCGGGTTTCGTATATTGCGCAGACAAAAGGGCCGGACAGCTCCCTGCCCGGCCCCGCCAGCATGTCATTGCGTCGACTACCGCCTCGGTCAGTCCCGCTTCGGCCCGTCGAACGGCTTGCCGTCAAAGCGGCCCCCGTCAAAGCGTCCCGTGCCTCGGTCCCGCTTGCGCTGGAACTTCGCCAGCGTCTCTTCCAGCCGGTCCGCGTAGGCGGCGCGCTCCGCCGCACTCATCCCGGCGACGTAATCGCTCAGCACCTTCTGCCCACGCACCCGCACGGCGGCGCTGCGCTCGGCCTGCGCCGCCATCAGCGCCTCCAGGGCGGCGGGATCATAGGGATCGGCGCGCAGAACGCCCAGCGCCTCGCGGTAGCCAGTGATGACACCCTCGCGGATCGCCCGCATCTCCTGCCGGTCGCGCAGCACCTCGCCGCGCAGAGCACCACGCAGGTCGCGCCGCTGGTCCTCGGTCAAGGCCCGCGTATAGGGCAGCGCCGGGTCATCGCCGCCGGGCCGGTCATGCGGCGGCCCCGGCGGTCCCATCACCAGGAACCCCGCCACCGCGCCAACCACCAGCAGGTTCAGCGCCAGCGAGGCAAACAGCACCACGCGCATCCCGCGCCCCTTGCGCACACCACCCGTATCCCCGGTCCCCTCAGCCATGCCTCATCCCTCCAACAATGCCAGCTCGAAGCCCGACAGCGGGTCGACACCCATCTCGCCAAGGCTTGCGCTCGTCCCCCACAGGTCCTCCAGCCCCAGCCCGTCGGTCAACGTCGCGGGCGGGTTCACCCCCACCCAGATGCCCACCGCACAGGCCGCCGCCAGACCCGAGAACCCGGCCCAACCGCCAAGGCTGGCCTTCAACTGGGCAAACAGCCCCGGTCGCGAAACCACCCGCGCCCCGGCCACCGGCATCTCGGCCAGCGCATCGGCGGTCAGCCGCGCCATGAAGTCGTCCGACACCTCCGGCGCCCCGCCCCGCGCGGCGTCAAAGAAAGCGTCCAGATCGCCAAAACCATCCGTCTTGTCAGTCATCGCCTTCATACCCCAGTTCGCCCCTGCGACCCGACAGGATCGCCTCCAGGGCCCGTTTCCCCCGCGCGGTCAGGGACTCGACCGCACGCGGCCCGATGTCCATGATCTCTGCGATCTCGGGGTTCGACAGCCCCTCGATGTGGCGCAGGATCACCGCCTGTTTCTGCCGCTCCGGCAATTCGTCCAACGCGGCCTGAAGCGCCTCTGCCCGCGCCGCCTGCTGCATCCCTTCCGCAGCCGAAGGCGCGCCATCCGCAACCTCCGGTGCCGTGTCCAGATCACCCGCGATGCGCCGTCCCTTGCGCATCCGGTCTATGCAAAGGTTCGCCGTCACCCGGTACAACCAGGTGGTCACCTTCGCCTCGCCCATGCGCCACTCGGGCGCGGCACGCCAGAGGCGCAACAGCGCCTCCTGCGTGATGTCCTCGGCCTCGGCCCGGTCCCCGCCCAGCATCCGGTAGGCATGGGCCAGCACCCGCGGCGCAAGGCGCTGCGTCAACAGACGCGCCGCCGCAGCATCGCCGCGGGCATAGGCCGCCAGCAAGTCCTCGTCGGCAAGATCGCTCATCGCGTCGTATGGCATCCCGGTTCCATGGCCTTGGCGCTACATCTTCAACGCAGGGCGCGCAACATTCCGTCGCGCGCCCCGCAAGAATGGGCCGGACCGTCAGGCCCGGCCCCTGTCAGCCTCAGTTGCCGTCGGCCGGGGCCGCGTCCTCGGTGGCCGGAGCCGTCGGCTGCGCACCGCCGCGCTGGAACCAGCGCTTGCCGTCATGAGCACCCTTGCCGCCATGGCCGCGCTCACCGCGCTCACCGCGCTCGCCACCGCGACGGTCCATCATCTGCGCCCGCGCCTGCTGGATCTCGTCCTGGCTCAGCGCGCCGTCCTTGTCGGTGTCCATGCGGTCGAGCATCCGCTCGAACATGTCCGCCGGGCGCATCTTCTGCGCTTCGTCCTGGCTCAGCATGCCGTCGCCGTCATAGTCAAAGCGCGAGATCATGCGCTCCGTACGCTCTGCCAGGCGGGCCGCCTGGCGCGCCTGCTGCTGCGCCTGAAACTGCGCCTGCATCTCCTCGGCGCTCAGCTTGCCGTCGCCGTTGGTGTCCGCATCGGTGAACCGCTTGGTGGCCGCAGCCGCCATCTCCTCCGCCGTGATCTTGCCGTCGCCATCGGTGTCGGCATCGGTGAACATCTCCTCCAGCATCGGACCACGCGGACCCATTGCCCCGCGGCCCCCCATGCCATGACCGCCATCGCGGGCGTAAGCAGCCGAGCCTGCGCCCATCGCCACGATCAGTGCACCGGTGATCCAGAGAGTGTTGGTCTTCTTCGTCATCGTCTTGTCTCCGTGGATTTTGAAACCGTTTGCGATCCGCCGTTTCCCTTGGCGTCTCTGGAGGCTTCCACGGGGCAGGACAGGGCTTCCGTCGCACATCCGCCGAAAAACCGATCACATCGCGATCACGAGACCGTTATACAGTAACGCACCCGCCCCGCGAAAAACGTTAGCGTGTGACACGCCGCCGCAAGGACAAAGCGTCCCCTTCCGAAATACATACATGACCTTCATCTTTTGCACCCGAGGGGCACGGCTGCATTTTGGCCGCGTGCGGGGACGAGGACACCGAGGATACCATGAACCACCAGGGCAACATCGAAGAAGACGCATCCATCTGGCCGACCGTCTGGCGCGGCTGGCGCAGGCGCTGCCCGCGATGCGGCAACGGTCCGCTGCTGTCGGGCTACCTGAAGGTGCGCGACAATTGCCCCGTCTGCCGCCAGGAACTGCACCACCACCGCGCCGACGACGGTCCCGCCTACCTGACGATCCTCATCGTCGGGCACCTCATGGCACCGCTCCTGCTGGTGGTCTTCGAAAAATGGCGCCCCGAACCGCTGGTGCTCTTCACCATCTTTGCGGTTGGCTGCGTGGCGCTTTCGCTTTACCTTCTGCCCCGGTTGAAGGGGGCCATTGTCGCCTTCCAATGGGCGCGCGGCATGGGTGGCTTCGCGCGCACCAACGAGGCGGGGTCCTGATCCCCGCCGCCCAACGGCAGGACGGCAGGCAGATGACCCAGACGACAGAGAAACCCATCGACAAGACCGCGATCCGCGACGCGGCCACCGTCATCGTGCTGCGCGACCGCACCACGCGCCCCCGCGTCCTGATGGGCCAGCGCGGGGCCAAGGCCGCCTTCATGCCGAACAAGTTCGTCTTTCCCGGCGGCGCGGTGGATGCCGCCGACGGACAGGTGAACCTCGCCCGCCCGCTCTCGGCCCTCTGCGCCAAGCGGCTGGACGAAGGCTCCGCCCCCGGCATCTCCCGCGCACTGGCCGCCGCCGCCGTGCGCGAACTGTGGGAGGAAACCGGCCAGATCCTCGGCCTGCCCGCGCCCTGGCCGGGCGCCGTGCCGCAGGACTGGCTGAGCTTCGCCGGCACCGGCCACCGCCCCTCGGCGGACGCGCTGCAATTCGTCTTCCGCGCCATCACGCCGCCGGGACGCCCCCGCCGCTTCGACGCGCGCTTCTTCCTGCTGGACGCCGAGGCGCTGCAATCCGATCCCGACGATTTCACCCATGCGGCGGACGAGCTGTCTCACCTGCAATGGATCGCCGTGGACGAGATCCGCAACTACGACCTGCCCTTCATCACCGAAGTGGTGCTGGCCGAGGTCGCCGCCCGTGCCACCGACGACAACCCGCCGGATTCGGTGCCGTTCTTCCGCAACGATGACGAGGAAAGCCTTTTCCTCCGCCTGCGCGGCCACGCCCCCACCGACTGACACCGGACCCAAAGGCTTTTCGACGAAAAGCCTTCCCGCCCAAAGAGCTTTCGTCCGAAAGCTCTTTCACCCCACGTAGAAAAACAGCCCCGCCAGTCCCGCGCCCATCAGCGCGAGGTTCAGCACCAGCGCGCCCGTCCAGCGGAGCCGCCGCGTCACCCGCCGCTCGCGCAGCACCGGCCCCGTCAGCCAATCCCTGACCCGCCGCTCCGTCCGCGCCAGCGCCCGCGCGTCCATCTGTTTCGCGATCTTGGGATGCCCCGACAGGTGCCGCGCCTTGGCCAGCGCCAAAGCATCGCGCCGCACCGCCTCGGGCAAGGCCCCCCGAAGCCGTTTCACGCGCAAGACCAGGTCCCCCTTGCGCACGCCCATACGGCGGGCGAACAGCCGCTCCAGCCGCGTGACCCTCAGGTCCAGATCCTTGCGAATATCCATGGGGCACTCTACCGCCCGCCGCATTTCCGCCTCAATTCCTCAAGCGTCACCACTGCGTTCCCGCAGCGCGAACAATGGTGGACGCGCTGTCCGGCGCGTCGTATCCAACCCCCATGTTGAACACGCTCGAATATGGCCAACCCGGCGCCACGCCCGTCCTGATCGTCCACGGCCTCTTCGGCTCAGGCCGCAACTGGGGCGTGATCGCCCGCCGCCTCGCCGAAGAGCACCACGTCCTCACTCCGGACATGCGCAACCACGGCGACAGCCCGCGAACGGAGACGCACAGCTACCCCGACCTCGCGCAGGACCTGACCGAACTGATCGACGCCCACGGCGGCCGCTCCCATGTCATCGGGCACTCCATGGGCGGCAAGGCGGCGATGGCCCTCGCGCTGCTGCACCCGGAAAAGGTCGCCTCGCTGCTCGTCGCCGACATCGCCCCGGTCAGCTATACCCACTCGCAGCAGAAGTTCATCGACGCCATGCGCGCCGTCGACCTGTCGACGGTCGAGCGCCGCTCCGACGCCGTCGAGCAACTGGCACAGAACGTCACCGACCCCGCGCTGCAAAGCTTCTTCACGCAATCCCTCGACGTCAAAGGCAAGCGCTGGAAGTACAACCTCGACACGCTCGAGCGCGAGATGCCAAAGATCCTCTCCTTCCCCGACCTCGACGGCGCCTACACCGGCCCCACGCTATTTTTGTCCGGTGGCCAATCCGACTACGTCAAACCCGAGCACCGCGACACCATCCGCCGCTACTTCCCCAAGGCGCGCTTTGCCAGGATGCCGCAAGCCGGGCACTGGCCGCACGCCGACGATCCGCGCGGGTTCGAGGCCTCGGTCCGCGCCTTCCTCAAGGCAGTCGCCTGATTCCACACCCGGATGGGGGCTCTGCCCCCGCCGCTCCTCACGGAGCGACTCCCCCGAGGGTATTTGTAAAACCAAAGAAGCAGGGGGGGCGGCGCATCTTTCAGCTTTTGGAATATGGCCCCTGCCGTTTCGAAATGAGAAAGCGCCCCTCTGGACAGGTTGCGCGGCTGCGGCAAGCTGTCCGGCATGGTCAGCCCGTCACCCCTCCAGGACCCTCAGGTCGCCTTCGAGCCAGGGCAGTTTCGCCCAGGCGGGGCCGATGACCATGTCGCTCACCAGCATCTGCATGGTGCGGGCCACGTCGCGCGGCACCTCGTCGGACCAGTCCGATCCGGCGTACAGGCTGATGGTGCGCGCGAAGGGTTTGAACGGCACCGGGTGCACCTCCAGCTGGTCGTGGAACCGCGCCGCGCGCATGTAGCCCAGCGGCGTCGTCAGCGCCCAGCCTGTCCCGCGCGCAGCCAGCGTCATCAGCGACAGATGCGCGCCGATCTCGAAGCGCTCGGCAAAGCTCAGCTTCTGCCGCGCCAGATGCGCCTCGATCTGCCGTCCGATCAACTGCGCGCGGTCGTAGCGCAGCAGCGGCGCGGTCTTCATCAGCATCTCGATCCCGCCCGCCCGGTCCACCGCCCCCTTGGCGCAGACGAAGATGTAGGGGTCGCGCACCAGCGGGTATTCCACCACGCCGGGCATGACCTCGCCACTGCTGCCCGCGATGCCAAGGTGCAGCCGCCGTGCCTTGATTTCCTCGCAAATCTCGTGGCTTGGCGCGGTGATCAGCTTGAACCGGCATTTCGTCATGCTCTCGGCCAGCATGGTCACCAGCCGTGGCGTCAGGTCGTTGTCGAAATCGTCGATCACGCCAAGGTTGAGCGTCGAGAGATGCGCGAGGTCCATCACCGTCAACTCGCTGCCCGCCAGCCGCAATTCGCGCAACACCGCGCGCGTGCGGTTCAGGAACGCCCGCCCCGCCGGGGTCAGCGCCATGGGCCTGCGCCCGTGATCCACCAACTCGACCCCCAGCGCGGTTTCGAGGTTGCGCATCTGCTGGCTGACCGCCGGCTGGCTGAGGCCCGTCACCTCCGAGGCCTTCGCCACCGATCCGCTTTCGGCCAGCGCCTCGAAGACCTCCAGCCCCTTCAGCGTCACGCCTTTCATCAGCATTTCCAAATCTCCCCGTCGCGCAGATTCAGCTTTGCCAAATCTGTCGGCAGGTCAATCCCTTCAAGGACACCGCCATGCCCCGCCTGCTGAAATCCGCTCCGGGCCTGCCGCCCGCCGCACAGAATGACATCTCCGACACCGTTCAGGTGATGCTCGCCCGTGTGAGACTGGGCCGCGAGGACGCCGCCCGCGACTATGCCGAACGGCTCGACCATTGGACCGGCCCGGTCGTCACACCGCCCGAGGCCATCGCCGAGGCCCGCGCGCAGGTCCCCGATGCGCTCAAACAGGCCCTTGGCTATGCCCATGACAACATTCGCCGTTTCGCCGATTGCCAGCGCGCCTCGGTCAGCGATTTCGAAACCGAACTGCGTCCCGGCCTGATCGCGGGGCAGCGCAGCATCCCGGTCAACGCCGCCGGGGCCTATGTGCCGGGCGGACGCTACGCGCATATCGCCAGCGCGCTGATGACCATCGCCACGGCCAAGGCGGCGGGGGTGCCGCATGTCACCGCCGCTGCTCCGCCGCGGGACGCGGGCGGCATCCACCCCGCCACGCTTTACGCCATGCACCTCGCCGGGGCCGACACCATCCTGACGCTCGGCGGTGTGCAGGGCATCGCCGCCATGGCCTACGGGCTGTTCGGCACGCCGCCCTGCGACATCCTCACCGGCCCCGGCAACGCCTATGTGGCCGAGGCCAAGCGCCAGCTCTTCGGCCCCGTGGGCATCGACACCGTGGCGGGGCCGACCGACCTGATGATCCTCGCCGATGCTACCGCCGACCCGGCGCTGGTCGCCCTCGATCTGGCGGGACAGGCCGAGCACGGGCCGACCTCTCCGGTCTGGCTGGTCACCGACCACGAACCGCTGGCCCGCCGCGTGCGCGAGCTGATGCCCGAGACCTGCGCCCGCCTCGGCCCCGACAATGGCGCGACCGCGCGCGCGGCATGGGAGGCGATGGGCGAGATCATCCTGTGCAGCGACCGCGAAGAGATGGCCGTCGAGGCCGACCGCTACGCCCCCGAGCATCTGCATCTGCACTGCACCGCGCTCGACTGGTGGCAGGGCCGGCTGACCGCCTATGGCTCGCTGTTCCTGGGCGCGCAGACCACCGTGGCCTTTGGCGACAAGGCCTCCGGGCCGAACCACGTGCTGCCGACCGGGGGCGCGGCGCGTTATACCGGCGGGCTGTCGGCGCAGAAGTTCCTGAAAACCGTGACCTATCAAAGGGCTGATCCGCAGGCCCTGCCCGACCTCGCCCGCGCCACCGCCGTGATTTCCCGCGCCGAGGGCATGATCGGCCACGCCCTGAGTGCCGAGGCCCGCCTGACCACCTTTCCCCATCTGCTGAGGGCCTGAACCATGTTTCTCTCGCGTTTTCCCCGCACCCGCCTCGCCCATCTGCCGACGCCGCTGGAGCCCATGCCGCGCCTCTCCGCCCTGCTGGGCGGGCCGGAAATCTGGGTCAAGCGCGACGACTGCACCGGCCTGTCGACGGGCGGCAACAAGACCCGCAAGCTGGAATTCCTCATGGCCGAGGCCTTGGCGCAGGGGGCCGAAACCGTCATGACCCAAGGCGCGACCCAGTCGAACCACGCCCGCCAGACGGCAGCGGCGGCGGCGAAACTGGGACTGAAGTGCCACCTCCTGCTGGAGGACCGCACCGGCTACACGCACGAGAACTACCGCCACAACGGCAACGTCCTGCTGGACGTGTTGCACGGCGCAACCATCGAACACCGCGCCCCGGGCCTCGACATGAATGCCGAGATGGAGGCCGTCGCCGACACCCGCCGCGCCACTGGCGAAAAGGTCTACACCATCCCCGGCGGCGGCTCGAACCCCACGGGCGCGCTGGGCTACGTCAATTGCGCCTTCGAAGTGCTGAGCCAGATCAATGACCTCGGACTGACGGTCGACCACATCGTACACGCCACCGGATCGGCGGGAACGCAGGCCGGGCTGATCGCCGGACTGTCCGCCATGAACGCCGCCATCCCCCTGCTGGGCATCGGCGTCCGCGCCCCCCGCGACAAGCAGGAAGAGAACGTCTACCGCCTCGCCACAGCCACCGCCGAGAAACTCGGCTGCCCCGGCGTCGTGTCGCGCACTGACGTGGTAGCCAACTGCGACTACATCGGCGAAGGCTACGGCCTGCCCGCCCCCTCGACGCTGGAGGCCATCGACATCTTCGCCAAGACCGAGGGCATCCTGCTCGACCCGGTCTACTCCGCCAAGGGCGCGGCGGGGCTGATCGACCTGATCCGCAAAGGCCACTTCAAGGAAGGACAGCGGGTGATCTTCCTGCACACCGGCGGCGCCATCGGGCTGACCGGCTACACCCACTGCTTTGCCCCGGACGCCCCCGCATGACGCCGAAGCGCCCGATTTTTCGCAGAAAAATCGTCCGCCCCGCACGGACGGCATGAAGACCGTCGGCATCCTCGGCGGCATGGGACCGCAGGCGACGATCCTTCTCATGCAGAAGGTTCTCGACGCCACGCCCGCCAGTGACGATGCCGACCACATCCCCCTGATCGTGCACCAGAACCCGCGCGTGCCCTCGCGCATCGCCGCGCTGATCGACGGCTCCGGCCCCTCACCCCTGCCCGTGCTGCAGAACATGGCGACCGACCTTGCCGCTGCCGGGGCGCAGGCGCTGGCCATGCCCTGCAACACCGCGCATCACTACATCCCGGGCTTGCGTGCCATCACCGACCTGCCCGTGTTGGACATGCTGGCCGCGACGAACGAAGCGTTACAGGACAAGGGCCGCATCGGCATTCTTGCATCCCCCGCGACCCGGCTGACCGGGGTGTTCCACGACTATTTCGACGTGCCTCACCTCTTCCCGGTGGACGACGCGCCCGTGTTGCAGATCATCCGCGCCATCAAGGCCGGGGCCGCGCCCGCCTCGCAGACGCCCGCGCTGACCGAGCAGGCTCTGCGCCTGCGCGACCGCGCCGATCACGTGCTGATCGCCTGCACCGAGCTGTCGCTGGTCGCGCCACTGTTGCCGCCGGGGATTGCCTGGACTGACAGCCTCGATTGCCTCGTGGCGCAGGTCATCGCCTTTGCCCGGGGCGCGACGCCCGGGGCAGAGGGAGAAAGTTGAGTATTTGCAAAGCAGAGAAACCAGGGGCGCGGTACCAGGTTGCCAAGGCCGCGCCCGGTGTTGGCGGGGTCAAAGCCCGCTGCAGCTCCGTTCCGCTTGCGCCGAGAACCCCTTGTAGCGTTGCCAGAAGGCCTCGTGGTTGGGGTTGTCCGACTGCCGGATGACCTGCGCCTGGTGCGGGTCGGCAAAGAAGCTGGCGGCGAGGCGCTGGTCGGTGGAGGACCGCAGCGTCTGGTTCGCCACCGCTTGCACGCAGCCGCAAAGCCGCGTGTTGGCCGCCTTGCGCCCGCCGCCCATGCAGGCGGCCGAGATCGGGCCGCTGGCAAAGGCCTGCCTTTCCACCGAGACATTCAGCCCGGCGTAGCGCGTCGTGTTGGAATGCGTCGATTGCACCCGCGATTTGGACCCGCCGCCGCAGGCCGCCAAGGTTGCAAGCATCGCGCCAGCAATGAAAATGCGTATCATGTACCTGTCCTCTCGCCCGGCGGCGGCTTTGCCGTCTCGTCCGGGGACTGCCCTCGGGCTGTATCATGCCCGATTGCGCGCAGGTCTTCAAGAATCCGCGAGCATTTCCGCGCTTGCAGCCGCGCTGATGTCGCGCAGCAGCTGGTCCGCGATGGCGTGGTTCTTCTGCGCCTCCTCCAGGTCGGGCCGCAGCGCCAGCGCCTGCCTCAACGCCAGCTCTGCCTGCTCGGGGAAGCCTTCGGACATGAGCGCCGCGCCGAAGAGTTTCCACAGCGTGTAAGAGGCGGGAAAGGCCTCCAGCAACCGTCCGGTCTGCTCCATCACCACCGCGCGCTGCTCTGCCTCGTACAGCGCGAGAAGTTTGTCGAGGATCTCCCGCGGGGGATCAATCTGCCATGCCTGTGTCATCTGCCCTCCGATCTGGGGGCAGTCTTGCAGAAAGGGGTAAAAGTGGGGTTAGCGGGGGAAGTGGGCGAGCCTCTAACCGTAGGGTGGGTTTTCTAACCCACCGTCACTTGAGGAAGGGCAGCCACGCCTCGACGGCCTGGATCAACTGACCCAAACCATACAAGGCAGCGCCAGATTTGATTGCAACTCCGATTCCGTCCTTGATCGCGGTATCAATCGCCAAATCGGCCTTCTTACCCGCCCATTTCGCGCAGACCAGAAAAGCTGCCTTGATCGCCTCCAAGGCACGGGCCACCCGCGTCTTGTCCGGCTCCTTGGCCTCGACCTCCTCGGCAATCTCCTCGACCGCCGCCCAGATGATCGTCTGACTGGCCCGCACCTCGGCCACAGCATCGATCTCCTCTGGCGGATTGTTCCCGCCGATCCCGTGACGACCCTCCACATGAGCCGCCGCGCGCTCCTGCGCCAAATCACCAAGCGCCTGACGGACGGCAAACAGTGCTTCGATCTGCGCAATCGCCTCGGCCACTTCATCCGCCCCGGCCTTCCAAACCGTTTCCGGGATCAACGCCACCCGAGACTGCAAGTCCCAATCCATCGGCAGGCCCTTGGTCATCCCGTCATACCAGCGGCGAAAGAAGTCGAAACGCGGGTCGCGGTCTAGGCGGGAGGGGCCGAGCGCCTCTGGTCGAAGCCCTTCTGGCGGTCCGGCCTCATGCCACAGCGGCGCGGCAAACATCGCCTCCACCGTTCTCCCACAATCGGCGTAGGTGGCGGCATCGGCGGCGGCGGCGGCGGCGGCGGCGGTGGCGGCGGCGGCGGTGGCGGCGGCGGCGGTGGCGGCGGTGTAGGTGGCAGCACTGACAGCGTCGGCTGGGGTGGCTCTGGCGGCGGCGTTGGCGGCGGCTCTGCCGGCGTCGGCGGCGTCAAGAAGGGCGGCGGTTCTAGAGCCTAAACCATCGGCGGAGGCGATGGCGGCTTTAGTGGCCGCGGTGGCGGCGGCGGTTTTGATCTCGGGGGTTGGATATGTACTCACAGCCCCCGAAATCAGATTGCACCAGCCTGTCAAGAGAACAAACTTTTCCTGCGCCGCCCGGGCTTTTTCCGTATCCTGCCAAGATCGATCCGCCCACAAAACAGGCCAAACGCGCAACGCCGCCCGCGTCGCAATCGCCACGCAGATCTCCTGGCTCTGCCCTTTCAGCCAAGCTTCAAACGCGTCCCGGTCCTCGAACTCCACCGCTCACCCCTCACATTCCCGCGACCACCCTACACAGGGCACAGGTGCAAACAAGACCATGCAAGCAACACGCTATGCCGCCTTGCCATTCCCCCCCATCCACGCCATATGCACGGATCAACGCGCACGCCCTTCCCCGAAGGACCTCTTGGCATGACCACCCCCCAGCACCTGATCCGCAACTTCTCCATCGTCGCCCATATCGACCACGGGAAATCCACCCTGGCCGACCGGCTGATCCAGCTCACGGGCACGGTCGCGGAACGGGACATGAAGGCGCAGCTCCTCGACGCCATGGACATCGAGCGCGAGCGCGGCATCACGATCAAGGCCAACACCGTCCGCATCGACTACCCGGCGAAGGATGGCAACACCTACGTGCTGAACCTGATCGACACGCCCGGACACGTGGACTTTGCCTACGAGGTCAGCCGCTCCATGCGCGCGGTCGAGGGGTCGCTGCTGGTCGTCGACGCCTCGCAGGGCGTCGAGGCGCAGACCCTCGCCAACGTCTACACCGCCATCGAGGCGGATCATGAAATCGTCCCCGTCCTGAACAAGGTCGACCTGCCCGCCGCCGAACCCGAGCGCGTGGCCGAGCAGATCGAGGACGTCATCGGCATCGACGCCTCCAACGCCTGCCTGATCTCGGCCAAGACCGGCATCGGCATCCCCGACGTGCTGGAGGCCATCGTCACCCGCCTCCCCGCGCCCCCGGAAAAGGACGCCGATGCGCCGCTGAAGGCCATGCTGATCGACTCGTGGTATGACAGCTACCTCGGCGTCGTCGTCCTGATCCGCGTGATGGAGGGCACGATCCGCAAGGGCGACAACATCAAGATGATGCGCACCGGCGGCAAGTACGGCGTCGACAAGCTCGGCGTCTTCCGCCCCCAGATGCAGGACGTGGCCGAACTCGGCCCGGGCGAGATCGGCTTCTTCACCGGCTCGATCAAGCAGGTCCGCGACACCCGCGTCGGCGACACCATCACCACCGAAAAGAAGGGCGCGACCGAACCGCTCCCCGGCTTCAAACCCTCCATCCCCGTCGTCTTCTGCGGCCTCTTCCCCGTGGACGCCAACGACTTCGAGGACATGCGCGACGCGATCGAGAAACTCGCCCTGAACGACGCCTCCTTCACCTTCGAGATGGAAACCTCCGCCGCCCTCGGCTTCGGCTTCCGCTGCGGCTTCCTGGGCCTCCTGCACCTCGAGGTCATCCGCGACCGCCTCGAGCGCGAGTATGACATCGACCTCATCACCACCGCGCCCAGCGTGATCTACCACCTCTACATGAAGGACGGCGAGCGGCGCGACCTGCACAACCCCGCCGACATGCCCGACCTCACCTACGTCGACCACATCGAGGAACCGCGCATCAAGGCCACCATCATGGTGCCCGACGAATACCTCGGCGACGTGCTGAAACTCTGCCAGGACCGCCGCGGCATCCAGATGGACCTCACCTACGTGGGGGGCCGCGCCATGGCCGTCTACGACCTGCCCCTGAACGAGGTCGTCTTCGACTTCTACGACCGCCTGAAATCCGTGACCAAGGGCTACGCCTCCTTCGACTACCAGCTCGAAGGCTACCGCGAGGACAACCTCGTGAAGATGCAGATCCTTGTGAACGACGAGCCCGTCGACGCGCTCTCGATGATGGTCCACCGCGACCGTGCCGAAATGCGTGGCCGCGCCATGTGCGAAAAGCTCAAGGACCTGATCCCGCGCCATATGTTCAAGATCCCGATCCAGGCGGCCATCGGCGGCAAGGTCATCGCGCGCGAGACCCTCTCCGCCATGCGCAAGGACGTGACGGCCAAGTGCTACGGCGGCGACGCCACGCGGAAGAAGAAGCTGCTGGAGAAGCAGAAGGCGGGTAAAAAGAAGATGCGCCAGTTCGGCAAGGTCGAGATCCCGCAGGAAGCGTTTATCTCGGCACTCAAGATGGATAGCTGAAAGCTATTCATCTTAAGTCGCCAGTGGCGTAAGCGATTTTGCGCAGCAAAACGCGCAGCCACACCGTGGACATGGGCACCACCGCCCTTGAACGTGAGCGACTTCTGGCGCAGCCAGGCTCCGCGTGCCCCCTCTCCTGACCGGGAACCACGCTCACCAAACCAAACGCCCCGGCCCCCGTGCCGGGGCCTCTCGTTTCCGGCCCGCCCTAGGATGGGTTTCCAACCCACCGATGACAACCGCCGCAGCAGAGCCGACTAGAACAGTGAGAGTTGACCTTGCTCTGGCAGAGAAAATATCCCTAACAGTTGCCAAACATGCGGCCTACTGGCAATATTACCCAGTGCGAGGACAATCCCGGTCTCCACGTACCTAGTGCAATATGTTTCAGAGAGATGACTAAGCGCACCTTCTTCACCATAGCTTCTTCTTAAATTGAAAAAAGCCGCTTGGGTCTCCCAATCAGCACAAGTCTTCTCACGGCGCTTTCCATCCCCGTCGACGAAACTCATTTTAAAATCGTAAGGACATGGGTCAATCAGATCGAGGTCCTTATCGAACATTGAAGCTTGACGTGCCTGTTTTTCGAAAGCCTTCCGCGCCTCCTCGATTTCCGTTTCGGAGCGCCTTCTATACTTGAAAGTCACTTGCGTTGGCCGTATCGCCGTAAGACTATGTCCCTTTGAGGCTGCCTCAACTTCCGATGCCAGAACAACAGGGTTCACCAAGCTGGCTCGTTTCTCCCGATCTGAAACAAACCCACTTATCTCGATGCTCTCCTCATGCACTTTACAGCTCTCAGCCCTAGTATCGTGAGGAGGGTGAGAATAACTAAAATCTACTATACTCCAACGCCTAAAAGCTTGTTCATCCTTGAGCTGGCGAAATCGCACTGGAAATAATCGTTTCCAATTACCATTTGGATCCAGCCCTGCACAGCAGACGGTTTCTTGATAACTCTTACTCGGCTGCGGCGAGGCTTTGACGAGGATTGTAACGCGGGATTTTGAGACCATCCTTAAGATACTTTTCAGGGCGGTCGGCAACCAAGTTATAGATTTCAAAACCAGCCGCCGCCGCTAAATCTGCGATATAAGAACGATGGCAAACATGCGCACACCGCTCAAAACACAGTATGCAAGTTTTTTTAACTCTCGCAACCTCAAGAAGATCAGATAGCGACTCTTGCGCCTCCTCTGTATCCAAGTGCTCCAAGAAAACACGTTCGAAGGTTTCGTAATCGCCAGATTTCGCCGCATCACGACCTGGCTTCGGATCACCCAGCTGCCTGTAATGTGCATAGTCAATTCCGACTTGTCTTAAGGATTCTGCGAGACCGCGCTTAGACAAGCCGCGCTTTCGCGATAGCGGCAGTTCTCGGACATCCGCCAGAACTTCAATCCCAACGTTTCTTAGCGTGGCCAAAAGTTGTTCCACATCGGCCCCCTCGTAGCCGATCGTAAATAACTGTCGCACGAACTGTTCCCTTAGCTTTTCGTGGAAGAGTCTCATGCTTTGATTAATGGACTCAAGCTGTTTTGGAAATGTTGATGAACTGTGCGACTTTTCGCCCACTCAGCCCTATTACTTGGGGCTTCGCCCGTCCTCCGCACGGACCGTCCCCCGGACGGTCCGCCCGCCTATCGGCGGGTGCTGCGTCGGACCCCCTCCCGCTCCCAAGGATCATACCCCTCCTCCAACATCCGCGCGATCATGCGTGAGCGCACCGCGCCGCCCACGCCCTCGCCGCGCAGCACCCGCGCGCGTTCCTCTGCCGCCTGTATCCGCTTCGCCACGGCCCACAGCCGCGCTTCGCCCTGCATGCCATTCACCACCTGTTCGGTCGAGCGGCCCAGCAGCGTGTCCAGCACCTTCACCTGGTAGAACGGCACCACGGCACAGCCCACCCGGCCCCGCCGTTGCAGCCACAGCTGCGCGCCCGTGTCCTCGACCCATCTCAACTGTTCGCAGGTCGTAGCCCGGAACTCGCGGATGCTCATTGCCTTGATTTCAACGTCCATGATTCCTCCGTGTCAGAGGCCTCATCCGGGGCCCCAAACCACGCCCGGACGGCCAAAGGTTAAGATGTGGCCACAAACACCCCCGTTTGTGGTCACGACTCACCCTAAAAAATCCTTCCGCAGACACGGTTAACCCAGCGCGCGCCCGTCCATTGACGCAGGTCAAAGAACACATCTCAGAATCAAGATATACAGGATATGGTAGGATTAACCGCATCTACACGGGAGTTGACCCATGTTCCGCCTCGCCAGCATTCTCTACTCGCTGATCTCCACCACCATTGCCGGATCACTCATCATCGCCGCCCTCGTCGCGGGCTACGACACCCTGATCCCCATCCTGATCGCGGCGGCAACGGGCTTTGTCGTCTCGCTCCCCGTCGCGTGGTACGTCGCCAAGGCGCTTTACGGAAATAATGAAAAATCAGCGGCTTAAGCTGTCCAGCAGGCCTTCGGCGCACCGCTCGATCAGATCGAGCGTCCCGTCGAAGTCCCTTGTATAATAAGGGTCCGGCACCTCGTCCGTCCCGCACCCGGGCGCGTAGTCGGTGAACAACCGCACCTCCGCGCCCCCCTCGGGCCGCATGCCCTCCAGATGCGCGAAATTCGCGGCATCCATCGCCACGATCAGGTCAAAGCGGGCAAAATCCGCCCGCACGACCTGCCGCGCCCGCAGGCCCGACAGGTCATAACCCCTTGCAATCGCAGCACTCTGCATCGGCCCATAGGGCGGCTCGCCGACGTGGTAGGCCCCCGTCCCGGCGCTGTCCAAATCCAGGTTAACGCCGCGCAGACCCGCCTTAACCCTCACCACCCCCTCGGCCGAGGGTGAACGGCAGATGTTGCCGAGGCAGACAAACAGCACGCGCATTCCCAAACCCCTGTCCCCAAACGAAAAAGGCGGGACCAAAGGCCCCGCCCATCAGGCTCAGTTGCCCATCTTCATGCCATGCATCTTGCCATGGCCCTGACCCATCATATGGCCATCCTGCCGCTCCAGATCCACCGGAACCTCGACAACCATCTCCCCCGCCTTCTCGAACACGAGGGTGACAGACACCGTATCCCCCTGATTCATTTCGCCTTTCAGCCCCATGAACATCACGTGATCACCGCCGCGCGCCAGCGCGTGCGTGCCATTTGCGGGTACAACGAAACCTTCCGGCACATGCACCATCTTCATGACGCCATCACCCATGTCCTTGTGCGTGTGCAACTCGACCTTCACCGCGATATCGGACTTTGCGTCGATCAGGCGATCCGCCTCATCTCCACTGTTTTCAATGGTGAAAAACGCGGCACCCGCCTTGGCCATCTTGCCAGCGGAGCGGGCATAGGGGTCCACGATCGTGATCTCCGCAAAAGCAGGAACGGCGAGGGTCAGGGCGACGACGCCCGAAAGAATGGTCTTGAACATTTCCATATCCTTTTCTGTGTTTGATTAGCGTTTTGGCAATCAAACCAAAGAAGGAGGTCCCCGCGCCACGCCCCTCGGCGCGGCCTGCGCCGCCAGAACCTGCGCCCCAAGTTCCCGATCCAGCGTATCCCAGACAGGGCTCGGCGCCGCGACCACGACGACCGGAGCGATTCCGGCCAGCAGGGACATCACGCCATCGGGACACAGATGAACATGGCTGACCGGCGCGCCATCCGCATCCACCGCGACAGAGACGGTCGTCAGCCCCTGGCAAAGCTCGATCACCCCTGCAGGAGCGGCCTGCCCTCGGGCCACACCGGCCGAGAGGCTGGTTACCGCCAGCGTCAGCGCCACAAACAGCGCAATCAGGGGTCGCATCACATTCATCGCAGCCGATCTAAAGCCAATCGCGGGCATTGTCACCGGGCAAATCGTCGCCCAGTCTCACTGGACAGTCTCAACACCCGATCTCACTCATGCCAGACAAATGCAAACAGCCCCGAACGTCACCGTTCGAGGCTGTCATACAAAATCAGCGAAAGATCAGGCTGCGGTTGCAGCCTGCGCCTTGGCGATCTCTTTCTTGACCTTCAGCGCGCGGTCGGACAGCTCGGTGTCCTTTGCCTTGGCCAGGAACTTGTCCAGACCACCGCGGTGGTCGACCGACCGCAGAGCATGCGCGGAGATGCGCAGCTTCACACCGCGACCCAGCGTTTCCGACTGCAGGGTCACGTCGTTCAGGTTCGGCAGGTAACGCCGACGGGTCTTGTTGTTGGCGTGGCTGACATTGTTGCCAGTCATCGGGCCCTTGCCGGTCAGTTCGCAAACTCGCGACATCGCATTGTCCTCACGTCTGTCGGCCCACCCCCACAAGGTCTGTCCCTTGCGAAAACCAAGCCGCGCCAATATCAAAAGGCGCCGCCCGTTGTATCTGCGGGGGGCGCCCGGAATCTCGTATCGAGGGCTTCTAGGAGGAACGGGCAGAATCGTCAAGCCCTCTCCAACAGGGCTTTTGCGCGGGCTTCGGCCACCTCGGCCAAAGCCTCGCGCCCGCGCCAGCGGGCCACCTGCGCAAGGTGCCGCCAGTAGCTTTCGGACTTGCGCCGGACCTCGCGATGCACGCGCGCGATCTCCTGCGGATCGGGCAGCCCGCCCGCCAGTTCCGTCTTGAGCCAGTCGAATCGCCCGCCCTGCTTCAGCGCGCGCGTGGCGGGGTGGCCGCCGTTGGGCAGCATGACCAGTTCCAGACGCGGAAACAGCGCGCAGATCATCCGCCCGTGCCGCACGTCCAGCGGCTTGAACGGGTCCACCAGCACCGCGCCGCGCGCCTCGGTCCCGATCAACGCCCCGCGCAGCCCGTCCCAGCCCTGCCCTTCCGCGCGATACCGCTTGTCGAAGGGCACCACCTCCCGGTCGATGGACACCTGCGGCGAGATCGCCATCACCCGGTCGACCTTCAGCGCCCGGGCAAAGCGCAGCGCGCCGTAGCCGCCCATGGAGAACCCCATGGCCACCACCTCGTCATACCGCCCGACAAAGCGCGCCATGGCCGCTTCCAGCGCCTCGGTTTCGGGATTGATGAACCAGTCGTTCCAGCGCGATTGCAGGTGCAGATGCGCGTAACCGTCGGTGACGAAACCCATCACCGGGCTTGCATCCTCGAACGAACCGGGATCACCCACGCGCTGCCGGAAGGTCACGAACAGCTTCTTCCGCCGTGGCCGAAAGACCGTCCCGCGCAGGAACTCCCCTTCGAACAGCGGATGCGGTTTCACGCCAGATGCTCCTCCAGCATCTGCCGCGCCGCTGCGCTTGGCGACAGCGCCCCCGCCTCGACCTGCTCGGCCAGCGAGGCCATGGCCGCCCGCGCATCGCCGTCACGCAGCCGCGCCAGCAGGCCGTCGCGCACCTCGGCCTCGAACCAGTAGCGCGCCTGTTCCGCGCGCCGCCCGGCGAAATGGCCGGTCTCGCGCCGCCAGTCCGCCAGCGCGGTCATCTCGGCCCAGGCCTTGTCCAGCCCGTCTTCCTCGACCGCCGAGACGGTCAGCGCCTTGGGGAAGCCCTCCGGGTCCTGCGGCCGCTTGCGCAGCAGGCGCAGCGCCCCCGCGTAATCGGCACAGGTGCGGATCGCCTGCCGCTTCAGCTCGCCATCGGCCTTGTTGATGAGCAGGATGTCCGCCATCTCCATGATGCCGCGTTTGACCCCCTGCAACTCGTCGCCGCCCGCAGGCGCCAGCAGCAACAGGAAGAGGTCGCACATCTCGGCCACCATGGTCTCGGACTGGCCGACGCCCACGGTCTCGATCAGGATCACGTCAAAGCCCGCCGCCTCGCAAAGGTCGATCGCCTCGCGCGTGCGCCGTGCCACGCCGCCCAGTTGCGACTGCGAAGGCGAGGGCCGGATGAAGGCATTGCGGTCGCGCGACAGCCGCTCCATCCGCGTCTTGTCGCCAAGGATCGACCCGCCCGAGCGCGCCGAGGACGGGTCCACCGCCAGCACGGCGACCTTCAGCCCCTGCGCCGTCAGCATCATGCCAAAGGCCTCGATGAAGGTGGATTTCCCAACGCCCGGCGTGCCCGACAGGCCGATGCGCAGCGCCTCGCGGCCCATCTCCTGCACCGGTCCCTTCAGCGCATCCGACAGCGCCACCGCCTCGGCGCGATGATCCGCCCGACCGCTTTCGACCAGGGTGATGGCACGGGCCAGCGCGCGGCGTTCGCCGGCAAGGATGCGGGTCTTGAGATCGTCGATATCCATGTCGTCTGTTTGCCCCGCCCTCGTCGCGGTTGTCCAGAGCGCACGCGTCGCACCCATGAACCGCAGCCCCACAGACGTGGGTGTCCGCGTCAACCACATGACCAATGACATCGTGACGGGTTCAGGCCCGGGCGCAGATGGCCGAAGCTCTCGGCGCTTTGCGCACCATGGGCGACGGGAGCGATATAGATGACATAGATCCCGTCGCGGGCCCTCCCTCCGGCAACAACACGATCGACCTGGCCGCCTGTCGCGCGATGCTCAGCACCTCGACGGCCCACCCCACCTGACCAATGTTTCCGCCTCGTTCCCAGACGATGTCCTGCCGGCCAGAGGCTGCTTGCCGTGGGATTCCCTCCGCCTGCACCGAAGCCCCCCGACATGGCCGGGCTTGCCAGCGGTTCCGGGCTATGGATAAGGGGCGCATGTCCCAGACCCTGCCCATAGACGCCGCTCTCCCCGACCTGATCGCCGCGTTGCGCGCCCGTGGGCGGGCCGTTCTGCAAGCGCCCCCCGGCGCGGGCAAGACGACGCGCGTGCCGCTGGCGATGCTTGAGGCGGGGCTGACCCCGGGCCGCATCGTCATGCTGGAACCGCGGCGGCTGGCGGCGCGGGCGGCGGCGCAGCGGCTGGCGGAACAGCTGGGCGAAGAACCCGGCCAAACGGTCGGCTACCGCATCCGTGGCGAGTCGAAGACCTCGAAAGCCACCCGCATCGAGGTGGTCACCGAGGGCATCCTGACCCGCATGATCCAGTCCGACCCGGAACTGACCGGCGTCGGCGCGGTTCTCTTCGACGAATTCCACGAGCGGTCGCTGAACGCCGATCTCGGCTTGGCGCTGTGCCTCGAGATCGCGGGGGCGTTGCGCGACGACCTGATCCTGCTCGCCATGTCCGCGACGCTGGACGCCGGTCCGGTTGCGGACCTGATGGACGCGCCCGTCGTCACTTCCGAAGGGCGCGCCTTTCCGGTCGAGCCGCGCTGGCTGGCCGCGCCCTTGGGCAAACGCCAGCGTTTCGAGGAGGCCATGGCCGACCTCGTCACACAGGCCCATGCCGAGACAGAGGGCGGCATCCTCGCCTTCCTTCCCGGCGAGGGCGAGATCCGCCGCACCGAGGCCTTGCTGAAAAACCGGCTGCCCGCGACGACCCACATCCGGCCCCTGTTCGGCGCCATGGAACTGGCCGCGCAACGCGCCGCGATCCGCCCCGAGACCTCCGGACGCAAGCTGGTGCTGGCGACGTCGATTGCCGAGACCTCGCTGACCATCGAGGACATCCGCGTGGTGGTGGATGGCGGCCGCGCGCGGCGGGCGCGGTTCGATCCGGGGTCCGGAATGTCGCGGCTGGTGACCGAGCGGGTGACGCGCGCTGAGGCGACGCAGCGCGCGGGCCGGGCGGGACGTGTTGCGCCGGGCGTGGCGTACAAGCTGTGGACCAAGGGTGAGGAAGGCGCGCTAAGCCCCTACCCTCCCGCCGAAATCGAGGCCGCCGATCTGTCTGGGCTGGCCTTGGAGCTGGCGCTTTGGGGGGCCACGCCCTCTGACCTTCCATTTCTCACGAATCCGCCCGAAGGCGCGTTCAGCGAGGCCACAGCGCTGTTGCAGATGTTGGGCGCCCTGGACGGTTCAGGCCGGATCACCGACCACGGCAAGCTGTTATCCACACTTCCGCTTCACCCCAGACTTGCACATATGCTGCAACTCTCTGGTCCCGATGGCGCAACCTTGGCGGCAATCTTGTCGGAACGTGATCCACTCACAGGAGCGCCCACCGACCTCTCCCTGCGGCTGGAGGCCGTTCTGGACCCGAAACGGTTTTCTGTGGAAAAACCGTATGTTATCCACAGATCAACGCTGGAGCGCATTCGAACGGAAACAAGGCGCCTCAGGCAGAGCGTGAGGATAACTGGTAAAGATCCGGTAAATTCACGGATTCTTAAGGAAGGTAAACGCAGCCCCGCCGAGATGGCCGCGCTGGCCTATCCCGACCGCATCGGTTTGCGCCGGAAAGGCGATGCCGCGCGCTTTCAGCTCTCGGGCGGCAAGGGGGCCGTGATGGAGGATGCCGACCCGCTGGCGGGGCAGCGGCTGATTGTCGTCACCGACACCGACGGCAACCCGCGCGAGGCGAAGATCCGGCAGGCGATCGCCATTTCCCTGTCGGAAATTCGCGGGCTGTTTGCCGACCGGATCGGTTGGGTCGACAGCTGCGAATGGTCGAAACGCGAGCGCCGCGTGGTGGCCCGCAGTCAGGAAAAGCTGGGTGCCATCGCGCTGGATGACCGCATCTGGAAGGACGCGCCAGGCGAGGCCATCGCCCGCGCCATGCTGGACGGTGTGCGCGATCTGGGCCTCACCCTGTCGGACGCCGCGCGCCGGTTCACCGCCCGTGTGGCGCTGGCGCGCGAGGCGGGCCACGACCTGCCCGATATTTCCATGGAGGCGCTTATGGCCAGTCTCGACGACTGGCTTCTGCCCTACCTGTCGGGCGTGAAGACTGCCGACGACTGGAAGAAGTTCGACCTGTTGCCCGCCCTGCGGGCGCGGCTCGACTGGGGGCAGATGCAGGCGCTCGACAGTGCCGTTCCCGGCAGCTTCACCACGCCTCTGGGGCGGCAGATCCCCATCGACTACTCGGGGGATCACCCCGAGATCAGCCTCCGCCTGCAGGAGATGTTCGGGCAGAAGACGCATCCGATGGTGGGGCGCACGCCGCTGAAGGTGACGCTGCTCAGCCCGGCACAGCGTCCGGTGCAGACCACCATGGACCTGCCGGGGTTCTGGTCGGGCTCTTACGCCGATGTGCGCAAGGACATGCGGGCAAAGTACCCGCGCCACCCTTGGCCCGAGGACCCGACCGAGGCCGACCCCACCCTGCGGGCCAAGCCGCGCGGCACCTGAGACCCGCGCAAACCCGCGCGACCTCAGGCTATCAGGCGCCGATCATGCGCGAAACTCCGCGAATGCACCGAATGCGCCCGGAATCGCCCGGTTTTGGCCGCGACTCCCTAGCACGGGATTCAGAGTCGCGGAGTCACGTTCGCCTCGATTGTTAAAATGCGAGGAAAATGATGATGCTTGCCCCGGAGAACAGGTATTCCCGCACGGGACGTGGGATCGGCCGTTTTGATACACGCCCCTATCAGGCCGCAGCCGCCTCGCTGCGCCCACAGGAAAGCAGTTCTGCCGCGCCTGTGCTGGCTTGGGGCATCGTTCTGGTCGTCGTGCCGCTGACGTGGGCAATGACGGTGGTCTGGGCTGTTGACCGCCTGTTCTGAGGCGTGGCTTTCCGGCCACGCTGCCGGGAAAACCACGTTTTCTTAACCAAGCGTTGGCAAAGTGGCGGCACCGGACACCGAGAGCAGGAGCCGAAATGCCCCATCCACCGCTGACCGAGTCGTTTCTGGACCAGCAGGCCATGTCCCGTTTCGGGCTGGCCACGGTTGGCCCCATCACCGGCAGGCAAGGCGGCGAAGCCCGCCCCATGACCGCACCCGCGCCCTTCGTGCGCTATCGGGGGCGTCGCCCCTATGAGGACCAGCACCCCGCGCGCCCGCTGGTCTGGGCGCTGGTCTGGATCGTTGTCCCTGCCTTTTGGGCGGGCACCGTCTACTGGCTGGCGCAGGCGGTGTATTGAGGCACCCGCGTGCCTAACCGTAGGTCGGGGTTAACCCCGACCTACCTGCGTGACAGCGTGGCGCTTAGCCCTGAAGGCACCACTTCATGATGGCCTTCTGGGCGTGCAGGCGGTTCTCGGCCTCATCCCAGATCACCGACTGCGGGCCGTCCATCACATCGGAGGTGACTTCTTCCTCGCGGTGGGCGGGCAGACAGTGCATGAAGAGCGCGTCCTTGCCCGCTTGCGCCATCAGCGCGGCGTTGACCTGGTAGGGGCGCAGCATGTTGTGGCGGCGTTCGCGTGCCGATTGCGCGTCGTGCATCGACACCCAGGTGTCGGCGACGATGAGGTCCGCGCCCTCGACGGCCTTCATCGCGTCGCGCTCGATGGTCACAGTCGACCCCTGCTGCCGCGCCCAGCCGACGAACTCCGGCTCCGGGTCCAGTTGCACCGGGCCGCTGAAGGTCAGGTCAAAGCCGAACTGCCCGGCGGCATGCAGGAAGGAGGCGCAGACGTTGTTGCCGTCGCCGCACCAGACGACCTTCTTGCCCGCGATGGGGCCGCGATGCTCCTCGAAGGTCAGTACGTCGGCCATGATCTGGCAGGGGTGGGTGCGGTCGGTCAGCCCGTTGATGACCGGGACCGAGGCGTATTCCGCCATCTCCTCGAGCACGCTTTCGTCGAAGGTGCGGATCATGATCATGTCGACATAGCGCGACAGCACGCGGGCGGTGTCGGCGATGGTCTCGCCGTGGCCCAGCTGCATTTCGGACCCCGACAGCACCATGGTCTGCCCGCCCATCTGCCGCACGCCCACGTCAAAGGAGGTGCGGGTGCGGGTCGAGGGTTTCTCGAAGATCAGCGCGACCATGCGGTCCTTGAGCGGCAGCTCCGCGTCTGGCGCGGCCTTTGGCAGGCCGTCGCGGGCCTGTTTCACCGCGCGGGCGTCGTCGATGATGGCGCGCAGCGCGGTCTTGTCGGTCTTGTGGATATCGAGGAAGTGGTTCATCGGTCAGGTCTTTTCGGATAGCGGGGAACCGGGGCTCTGCCCCGGACCCCGAGGGTATTTGGAAAACCAAAGAAGCAACAGGAGCGCTTCTTTGGTGGCGTGGGTCACCTGGTCTCGAGGGCCGTGGCGGCACGGTCGAGGCGGGTGACGGCCTCGGCGATCTCGTCCTCGGTGATGTTCAGCGGCGGCAGAAGGCGGACGATGTTGTCCGCGGCCGGAACCGTGATGACCTCGGCGTTGTAACCCGCCTGCACGAAATCCGCGGGCGCGATTTTCGTCTTGAGGCCGATCATCAGGCCCATGCCGCGCACCTCCTCGAAGGTGTCGGGGTGGGCGGCCACGAGGCCTTCGAGTTTCTGGCGCAGGGTGCGGGCGCGGGCGCGCACGCCGTCGAGGAAGGCCGGGTCGGCGATGCGGTCCACCACTGCCTTGCCCACGGCGCAGCCCAGCGGGTTGCCGCCATAGGTCGAGCCATGGGTGCCGGGGACCATGCCGCTCGACGCCGCTTCGGTGGCCAGCACCGCGCCCAGCGGGAAGCCGCCGCCGATGCCCTTGGCCACCATCATGATGTCGGGGGTGATGCCCGCCCATTCATGGGCAAACAGGCGGCCCGTCCGGCCCATGCCGCATTGCACCTCGTCGAGGATCAGCAGGATCCCCTTCTCGTCGCACAGCTTGCGCAGCCCTTGCAGGCACTGGTCGGGCAGCGGGCGGATGCCGCCTTCGCCCTGTACCGGCTCGATCAGGATGGCGGCGGTGGTGTCGTTCACCGCATTGTGCAGGCCCTCGTGGTCGCCCCATGCGACATGGACAAAGCCGCCGAGGATCGGGCCGAAGCCCTTGACCATCTTTTCCGACCCTGCCGCCGCGATGGCTGCGGTGGAGCGGCCATGGAAGGAGCCGGAGAAGGTGACGATCTCGACCTTCTCGGGCTGGCCCTTCTCGTACCAGTACTTGCGCGCCATCTTGACCGCCAGTTCGCAGGCCTCGGTGCCGGAGTTGGTAAAGAACACCCGGTCGGCAAAGGTCACATCGGTGAGCTTCGTCGCCAGCGCCTCTTGTTGCGGGATCTCGTAGAGGTTCGACACGTGCCACAGCTTCGACGCCTGGTCGGTCAGCACCTGAACCAGCTCCGGGTTGGCGTGGCCCAGCGCGTTCACCGCGATGCCGCTGCCAAGGTCCAGGAATCGGCGGCCGTCCTCCTCGATCAGCCATGCGCCCTCGCCCTTCACGAAGTGAAGCGGCGCGCGGTTGTAGGTCGGCAGGACGGAAGAGGTCATGTCACTATCCTCGTTGGATAACCCCGAAGGGAGAGGCCCGATTGGTGGCAAGGCACCGGAGGGCTGTCAAGTTGCGATGGGAGAAACGGACGAAAAGGACGGCCCCCGAACGGATCGGGGGAGGGGAGGAGCTTTCAGGCTCGTCGGATGTGCGTCATCGTCGTCATGGGGCGCGTCATGCGCGTTTCGCGCGCGTTTGGCAAGGGAAATCCCGTGGCGGTGCCCGCCCCGCCGTCAGCCCTGTGCCGCAAAGGCCGCGATCGCGCGCAGGAACACGCCCGCTCCGATCGCGATGAGGTCATCGGGGAAATCGTAGTCCGGGTTGTGCAGGGCCGGGCAGGTCTCTCCCGCGCCCAGCAGGAACATGGCCGAGGGCACCGCCGCGCCGAAGCGCCCGAAATCCTCGGAGGCCCGCATGGGCAGACCGCTGTCCACGCGCTGCATTCCGTCTATGGCGCTTTCCAGCAGCGCCACCGCCTCGGGCGCGTTCACGCAATGGCCAAAGGCCTCGTGCACCGTGATCGTCACGTCGAACCCCTCCGAGGCCTCGGCCACCAGCGCCCGCGCCTCCGCCTCAAGCGCCGCCATCTGCCCATCCAGCAAGGTGCGCAGGGTGACGTTGATCTCTGCCCGCCCCGGCGCAACGCCAAAAGTCGCCTCGCCCAGCCGCGCATGGGTCACCGTCGCCAACCGAAAGCCCGCATCCTGTGTCGGCAAGTCCCGGGACAAGGCCCCCAGTGCCGGGATCAGCCGCGCCAGCGCCAGCGCCGGCGACCGCCCCGCTTCAGGCTGCGATGCATGGGCCGTCCGCCCCTCCAGCGCGATGCGCAACCCGCGCGAGGCGCAGTTCACCGGCCCCGACTGCAAGGCAACCGCGCCCAGCGGCAGCCCCGGCATATTGTGCAGGGACACGGCCATCTCGACACCCAAAGCCTGCCAGCGCGGATCGGCCAGAACCGCCGCCGCGCCGGCGCCGGTCTCCTCGGCGGGCTGGAACAACAACACGACCCGACACCCCGGCGCCTGCCGCGCCAGCACCGCGGCCACCGCATCCAGTATCGCCATATGCCCGTCATGGCCGCACAGATGGGCAACGCCGGTGACGCCGGACCGCCATTCGGGCCGCCCCGTCTCGACGATGGGCAGGGCATCCAGCTCGCACCGCACCATCAGGCAACGCGCCCCCGCGCCGAACACCGCCGCCACACCATGACCGCCCAGCCCGGTGACAACCTCGGCCCCAAGCGCCCGCATCCGCCCGGCCATCATCTCCGCCGTCCGCGCCTCGTCGCCTGACACCTCCGGGGCCCGATGCAGTGCCCGCCGCAAGGCCGTCGCCTGCACCACATCCACCTCGCTCACGCCCAGACCCGCCATCTCGCCTCCCCTGCCAACCGCGCCCCAAGCGAACCACGCGCCGCCCGCGCCGACAACCCCGTTGCAGACCACCGGCCCCCTTACCCTTCATCTTGACCCAAATACCTCGGGGGAGTCCGCCGCAGGCGGACGGGGGCAGAGCCCCCTCGCACCCTCACCACGCACAGGCCCCCGGAACATGCGTAGGGCGGGGATTCCCCGCCATACCCGCCCTGAAAACGCAGCCCTAGCCCACCAACCGCCCCTGCAACCAGATCAGCGCCGGAAAGGCGCAGAGCCAGATCCAGAAGAACCGGTTCAACCCGAACAGACAGGCGTTCGAGAAATGAAAACCCGCCGCCAGCGTCAATCCCGCCGCCAGCGCCAGCGGATGCAGCAGGAACAGCGGAAAGGCCATCTCCACCAGCATCACCACCCATGCGCCCCAGAAGGTCACCAGCCGCCGCTCGGCCAGCCCGCGCAGCCGCTCGCTGACGGGATAGGCCGAATAGAGGAACACCTCCCTTAACGCCTCGCCCCGCCGCCACGCCGGGTTCACCAGCTTCACCTGCCCCGAGATGAAGTAACTCAGCACCAACTGGATCGCCAGGTAGCCAAAGGCCATCTCGGCCCAGAAGGTCCGGTCCAGGGCCAACGCGGCCTCGACCCCGCTCAGGCAGGCCAGCACCAGCAGGGTCATCTTGTCCGAGCCGCCGTTGAACGGCCCGTCATAGCGTTTCAGCCACCACAGCCCCAGCGCCATCAGCCCCCAGACCGCCCAGCCCTGCCCCGCCAGCAAGGCCGCGCAAAAAGCCAGCCGCAGCGCCAGCCAGACCCGCGCCGCAGGGTCCACCGCCATCTGCTCGAGGCTCTGTTGCACCAGCACCAGCGCCAGCAGCACCTCCGTCACACGCACCGCCAGATCGAACCCCATCAGCGCGCCTCGGCCATCGGGACCTCGGCGCTCTGGTAAAGCACCTCGCGCAGCAGCTGCCCGCCCTCCAGCCGGACGAACACCAGCCGCACCTGCACCCGCTCGCCGCTGACACCCTCTGCCGCGCGGCGCAGGATTTCGCGCGCGGCATGGTCCGAACCATGCTCGACCAGCCGCTCCGACAGGGTGACAAGGAACAGCGCCCCGTTCCATTCCGGGTTCCACAGCATCCGCCGCAGCATGGTGCCAAAAGACACGTCTTCGGGCCGTTCATAAACCTCCTGCCACGGCCCTGGCCGCCCATAGGTCCACACCCGCCGTTCGACGCGCGGGCTGGGTGCTACGGCACGAAAGAACCGCCACGACGGGATCAGCGCCGGCAGCAAGAGTTTCAGAACATGCAGCATCCGCCCTCCCAAGACCTGCCTTCGGCAAGGACTCTAGGCCGGGCGGCTTAAGACCGGGTTGAGAACGGGTCGTCCGGGTAGCCCACCCCGGTGAGGTAAAGTCCGTCCGGCGGGCAGACCGGCCCGCAGGCAGCGCGCTCGCAGGCCTCCAGCGCCTCGCGCACCCGCTCGGGGTGCCAGGCCCCGGCACCGACGCGTTCCAGCGTGCCGACGATCGAGCGCACCTGGTTGTGCAGGAAGGACCGCGCGCGCAGGGTGAATTGGATCTCCGGCCCGGCAAAGCCCTCGACCTGCACGATGTCCAGCACGTCCAGCGTCTTCACCGGCGACTGCGCCTGGCACATGACCGCCCGGAAGGTGGTAAAATCATGCTTGCCCAGCAGGTACTGCGCGCCTTCGCGCATGGCCTCGACGTCGAGCGCATGGTTCACCCGCCAGACCTGCCCGGCCTCCAGCGTGGCGGGGGCACGACGAGTCAGCAACCGGAACAGGTAGCGCCGCTCGATGGCGCTGAACCGCGCGTGCCAGTCGTCATCGACCTGCGCGCAGTCGAGAATGGCCACCGGGGCGGGCTTCAGGTGATAGTTGAGCGCCTCGGACAGGCGGAACGGGTCCCAGTCCTTCTCCATGTCCACGCTGGCCACCTGCCCGCGCGCATGGACCCCCGCATCGGTCCGTCCGGCCCCGGCGATGGTATGGGCGCGCGATTCGAGTTTCGCCAGGGCCTCCTCGATGGCCTGCTGGACCGAGGGGTGCTCGGCCTGCCTTTGCCACCCGGCGAAGGGACGGCCGTCGTATTCGATGAGGAGGGCGTATCTGGGCATGAGGTGTCGCATAAGCGGTTTCCGATTGCTGCGCAATCGGACCGGCGGGGGGGGCGGGGGGGCGGCGCCCCCCCCCCCCCGCCCCCCCGCGGCGCCGGGGGGCGCGGCCCCC
>NZ_JBNAGB010000006.1:167422-229111 GCF_049800975.1 Sagittula sp. S175 | reverse complement strand
TTCAGGTTTTTCTGTTGGCGGCCCACGCGGCCGGGCGCGCGGCCGGGGGGCGGCGCGCGGACCGCGCCTGACGGCGCGGCGGGGCTCTGCCCCGGACCCCGAGGGTATTTGGATCAAGATGAAGGGTAAGGCACCGTTTTCCGGACCACTGGCATCGCCGGGCGCGAAGCCCTAGGTTAGGGGCGAGCAGCAACAAGGGCGCCGCATGGTCCTGACGACAATCGCCGACAGTCTTTCGCGCACGGTCGAAAGCGCCGGCAACACGATCTCCGAGACGTTCTTTGAACCCACCCTGCGGCTGGGTGTCACTGGCCTGTCGCGGGCGGGCAAGACGGTGTTCATCACGTCCTTGGTGGCGAACCTCATGGACCGGGCTCGGATGCCGGGGCTGGTGGCGCAGTCGGAGGGGCGTATCCTGACGGCCTTTTTGCAGCCGCAGCCCGACGACACCCTGCCGCGCTTCGACTACGAGACGCATCTGGCCGCGCTGACCGCACGCACGCCGCATTGGCCTGACAGCACGCGGGCCGTGTCGGAATTGCGTCTGTCGCTGAAGGTGCGGCCTTCGGGGCTGCTGGCGGGCTTGCAGGGGCCGCGGACGCTGCATCTGGACATCGTGGATTATCCCGGCGAATGGCTGCTGGACCTCGGGCTGATGGAGAAGTCCTACGCCGAGTGGTCGGACCAGATGCTGACCCGGATGGGCCACCGTCCCGACCCCGAGGGCTTTGTGGCGATGGCCACAACCGATGCCGCCGAGGCGAAGCTGGACGAACCCGTGGCGCAGCGGCTGGCCCGCGCCTACACGGCGGCGCTGCATGCCGCGCGGGCGGAGGGGTTTTCCGACTGCTCGCCGGGGCGTTTCCTGCTGCCCGGAGAACTGGAGGGCTCGCCCGTCCTGACCTTTGCCCCGCTGCCGCCGATCAAGGCCGCGCGCGGCACGCTGTACCGGGAGTTCGAGCGCCGCTTCGACGCGTACAAGTCGCGTGTCGTCAAACCCTTCTTCCAGGACCACTTTTCGCGCCTCGACCGGCAGATCGTCCTGGTGGATGCGCTGGGCGCGATCCACGCAGGGCCGCGCGCCGTCGAGGATCTGCGCCAGACGCTTGCCGACATCCTGACCGCCTTCCGCCCCGGCGCGTCCTCTTTCCTCGCCTCGCTTTTCCTCGGGCGGCGCATCGACAAGATCCTCTTTGCCGCCACCAAGGCCGACCACCTGCACCACACCCAGCACGCCCAGCTGACCGCCGTGATGGAGGCGCTGACCCGCGACGCCCGCGACCGGGCGCGTTTCGCCGGGGCCGAGACCGCCGCCATGTCGCTCGCGGCCCTGCGCGCCACCACCGAGGAGATGATCCAGCACGAAGGCCAGGCCCTGCCCTGCGTGCGCGGCACGCTTCTGGACAGCGGCAAGCAGGCGGCGTTCTACCCGGGTGCCTTGCCCGAGGACCCTAACCACCTGTTGACAGCGGCCCGTCAGGGGGCGGATCACTGGCTGGATGGCGATTATTCGGTGATGGCTTTCGCGCCCGCCGCGCTGACCCTGATACCGGGCGAAGGCCCGCCGCACATCCGCCTCGACCGCGCCGCGCAATTCCTGATCGGAGACCGCCTGTGACACGCCAGCCCTTCCTTCTGACCACACCGGCGATGCCTGTCGGAGACCTGCTGGCGGCCTCCGGTGCCGATGTTCCCGAACCGCTGGACCCGATCCCCGACCAGCCCGAGGAAACGCCCCCCGACGCGCCTCTGGAAACTCCGGACGCGCCTGACCTGCCGCCCGATGACCTGCCACAGGAGCTCCCGGACCTGCCGGATCCCGAAGCGCCGGAAGAGTCGCCGGACGACACCCCGGCCTTTCCCGAAACACCCGAGGAACTGCCTGACACCACGCCCGTCCTGCCCGACGAGACACCCGAGGACGCCCCCGCGCCTTGGGACCCGTTGCCTGACGACATGCCGCAGGAGATCCCGACACAGCCGGGATTCGAGGCCGTCACCCTGCGCGCCGGTCAGCCGCTGGACGCGGGCAAGCTGGGGGACATCATCTCGCAGGCGGTCACCGCCGCGACGTGGAAGCCGCGCCTGCATTCGTCGGTCGAGGACATCGCCCACGCGGGCCGCATGATCGACAAGGGCTGGATCACCGTGGCCGAGTTGGACGGGCGCATCGCGGGCTTCCTCGCACGCGAGGGGGATTACATTCACAGCCTTTACATTGCCGATCATGCGCAGGGGCGCGGCGTCGGCAGTGCGCTTCTGACCGCCGCCAAGGAGGGCCGCGACCGGCTCGACCTCTGGACCTTCCAGCAGAACAGGGGCGCCCAGCGCTTCTACCGCCGCGAGGGGTTCGCGGCCGGCGAGGAAACCGACGGGCAGCACAACGACGAAGGTCTGCCGGACATCCGTTTCACCTGGACCCGCTGACACATCCTTTTCGACGAAAAGGATGGGCGCCAAAGCTCTTTCGGACGAAAGAGCTTTGGCTCACCGCCCCGCGTAATAAGCCGCCAGATCAAGAATATCCGCATCGGTCAGCGGCTTGGCCGCCGCAACCATCAAGGCCCAACGCGGGGTCTTTGGACCCGCCGCATCACCCGAACCGTGGCCCTCGCCCGCAGCATCGCGGTACATGTGCAGCCAGTTCACCAGCCAATAGCCATCCTGCCCGGCGATCCTCGGCGTATCGGCGCGACGCGGCGACAGGCCATCCGCCCCGGCCCCCTCGTGACAGGAGGCACAGCTGGCAAGGTCCTGATGCTCGTCGCCCCTCTGCGCCAAGGCTTCGCCGCGCAGCGGATCCCCCAGGGGCAGGACGCGCCCCTCCCATGCCGCCGTCCGCCCGGCATAGTCCCGCGCGACCGCCTCCCGCGTGGCCTCGGACAACCCGGCGGCCAGAGGCTCCATGAACCCGCTCTGCCGATGACCTTCCGCGTAGGCGTCCAGCACCAGCGTCAGCCAGGCCTCGGACTGGCCCGCCAGCTTGGGCGCCGTGCCGTCCCGGCCCAGACCGTCCTCGCCGTGACAGCGCACACAGGCCTGATCGACCGACACCGCGCCCGACGGCTCGCCAAAGCGCACCGCGCCCGCCTGCCACGCATCCGCCGCGCCATAGGCCGCCTCCGCGTAGGACTCCGCGTCAAACCCGTCATACTGCGTCAGGAAGGCCGCCAGCGCCCAGGGCTCGTCGTCACGCCCCTCGCCCGGCCACGCGGGCATCCCGGTGTATTTGAACCCATGCCGCGCGATCCAGTAGAAATCCTTCCCGGACCACGCCTCTGAGGTCAGCTCCGGCGGCGCGGGCTGCATCCCTTCGACGACGGGCGACCGGGCGATCCCCGGCGCACCGTGGCACGTCTGGCAGCCGGTGGCGTAATGCCCCGCGCCCAGCCGCACCAGGCCGGGGTCGCTCAGGTCGACGTGCTCCGGCACCTCCAGCGCAGCGGATCGCGCCCTGACGGCATTTTTCAGGTACTGGTGCAGCGCCTCGCCCACCCCCGGCAGATGCGGCACCGAGGCCGCGATATTGTACGGCGCCAGCGCAAAGAACGCGCCTCCGGCCAGTACGGCAGCCGCCACGCCGCCGAAAATCCATCGCTTCATGCCCATTCCTCGGCCCTCCCGCGCACCGCGCGTCCCAACCGGCCCAAAGCCGCGACCAGGTACAGCGCCCCGCCGCCTCCGGCCATCAGCACGCCCGCCAGTTGTTGTTCCTGCATCGCGCTCAGGCCCAGATGCCCGGCGCAGATCTCGCCCCAGATCGGGCGCGGCGCGAGACCGATCAGCGCGCCCAGCAGCGTCATGTGCATCGTCACCGACATCAGCACCACCGCCCCGCCGAACGGCCCTGCCGCGCGCACCACCACCCACAGCACCAGCCCCGCCGCCAGAAAGCTGCCCTGCTCCAGCGCAAAGCCCAGCCCCGACAGCCGTGCCCAGAGGTGCAGCGAGGGCAGGTGCCACGCCCAGACGACGACCATCTCGAAGGCCGCCCCCAGCACCAGCGCCATCGGCCCCAGCCGCAGGACCGGCAGCGCGGGCGCCAGCAGCGCGGGCACCACGGCGGTCACGCCCAGATGCAGCACCATGTGCAGCACCATCGACCCGGCGGCCAGCCCCGGCAGCGGCGACAGCCACAGCGCCGCCAGCAGCCCCAGTCCCGCCAGCTGAGGCCCCCTCAGCATTGGTCGAACACCAGCGCCGGGATCACGTTGAACCCGATGGCGACCACTGACAGCACGCAAAGCAACAGCGCCACATGGCCGACGAACTTGTCCCGCCCGCGCTCGCTGCTTTCGGTGATCTCCTCAAAGACGACAAAGACCCCGCCGTAGCGCCGCACCGCGATCACGCCCAGCCAGCCGATCACGGCCACGCACAGCACCCCCAGCGCCACGATGATCCACCTCGGGTCCGCCAGCGTGCCCCCGGCCTTGGCGCACCACACCGCCGCCACCCAGTAACTGACCAGGAAATGCGCCGCCCAGATCGAGGGCGCGGCCACCAGTATCCAGATCGAGCCGCTGTCGATCACCCTCGGCGCGTCGTAATGCTTGATCTCCGGCATGTCAGACCCCCATCAGCAGCGGGAACAACGCCAGCAGGGCAAAGATCACCACGGCGGTCACCGCCACGAAATGCTCGAACAGCGTCAGGTTGATGATGTCGGCGCGATATTCCGGCGTGCAGATGCCCGCCCAGATGCGTGCCGCCACGTAGAGGTGCATGACCCAGCTCAGCAGCAGGTGCAGCCCCATCCACAGGATCAGCATCCAGACCATGGCGTCGAACGAGGTGACCGTCGGGTCCAGCCCCACGACGCTGGCCGCCCAGTACCACGCGCCAAGGCCCAGCGCCCCCAACGGCACCGCACCGGCCAGCAGCGCCATGCTGGCCCCGCGCCCGCCGCGCGCCAGCACCTCGCGCGCGGCGACCGTCATGGCCCAGGCCGCCACCAGCAGGACAACCCCCGCCACCAAGGGCAGCATCGCCGGCAGCTTGGCCACCTCGGGCAGGAAATCCGGCAGCGCCGTCCAGTAGAAGAAATACGAGAACACCAACCCCATGAAGGCCGTCATATCCCCGGTCATCGTGATGAAGACCGCCCACCAGCCGACCGCCCGTGAGCCTTGGGCATAGGTCGGCAGGACCAGCCCGCGCCCGACGTCCTTCACCGGCTTTTCCGGGATCTGCGCCGTTCCGGTCCACAGCCACCACAGCGTGAACCCGACAAACCCCGCACCAAAGATCAGCGTCAGCGTCCACAGGTGGAAGGTGGCGATGATGAACACCGCCCCAAGGCACACCGCCGCCCCGAGCGTCAGGAAGGACGGCCCGCCCACGCGCTGCACGAACAGCGGCCGCGCGTCGAGGATATCGGTCACGATCATCTCGCGCTTGCCTTCCTCCGCATCCGGCAACAGCCACTCGCCCCGATCCATCTGGCCCAGCAGCTCCGGCTGCTCCCACAAGGGGTAGCGCGTGTGGATGTAGGGGATCGACCGCACGCCCCAAGGATTGTCCGGCACCTCGCCCGACCACTCCATCGTGCCCGCGTTCCAGGTGTTGCGCTCCACCAGCGGGGCCTTGCCCCTCGGCCACAGCACGTTCACCGCGAACACCAGGAACCCGAAGGCAAAGACAAACGACCCGACCGTCGACACCATGTTCAGCACGGCCCAGCCGTCCGACAGGTCATAGGTCCAGACCCGGCGCGGCATCCCCATGACGCCCGTCCAGTGCATCGGCAGGAACGCAAGGTTGAAGCCGCCGAACATCAGCCAGAAGGCCCATTTGCCCGCCCGGTCGTTCATCTTCTTCTGGGTGACGAAGGGATACCAGTAGACCACCCCCGCAAACAGCGGGAACAGCATCCCCCCGATCAGCGTGTAATGCAGATGCGCCACCACGAAATAGCTGTCATGCGCCTGCCAGTCGAAGGGCACCAGCGCCACCATGACACCCGTCAGCCCGCCAAAGACAAAGATCGCCAGCGCGCCCCCGGCAAAGAGCATCGGCACCGAGGGCCGCACCTTGGCCACCAGCATCGTCGCGATGAAGCAGAAGATCTGGATGCCCGTCGGCACCGCCACCGCCTCTGACGCCGCGCTGAAGAAGGACAGCGAAATCTCCGGCAGCCCCGTGGTGAACATGTGATGCACCCACAGGCCAAAGGACAGGAAGGCCACGCCCACCGCGCTCAGCACGATCCACGAATGCCCCACCATGGGCCGCCCGGCAAAGGTCGGCAGCATGGTCGCGATCAGCGCAATCGAGGGCAGGAAGATGATGTAGACCTCCGGATGGCCGAAGATCCAGAACAGGTGTTGCCACAGCAGCGGATCGCCGCCCCGGTCCACGTCGAAGAAGGCCCAGCCAAAGGCGCGCTCCATCTCCAGCAGCAGGTCGCCCGCGATCAGCGGCGGAAAGGCGAACAGGATCATCCCCGCCACCACCAGCACGTACCAGCAATACAGCGGCATCAGGTTCAGCCGCATCCCCGGCGGGCGGGATTTCAACACCCCGACGATCAGCTCGACGGCAGCGGCGATCGAGGACACCTCGATGAACGACAACCCCAGCAGCCAGATATCCGTCCCCAGCCCGCTGAACCTCGGGTCCGAGGACAAGGGCGTATACATGAACCAGCCGCCGTCCGGGGCCACGCCGAAAAAGATCGACCCGCAGACAAAGACCCCGCCGATCAGGAAACACCAATAGCCAAAGGCAGACAGGCGCGGAAATGGCAGGTCCCGCGCGCCAAGGATCTCCGGCAGGATCAGGATCGCAACAGCCTCGAAGATCGGCACCGCGAAAAGGAACATCATCGCCGTGCCGTGCAGGGTGAAAAGCTGGTTGAACAGCGACTGGCTCACCAGGTCGTTCTCCGGCACCGCCAGCTGCGCCCGGATCAGCAGCGCCAGCATCCCGGCAAAGGTAAAGAAGGCGAAGGACGTCAGCAGATACCACTTGCCGACGAAGGAGTTGTTCACCGCCGACACATGCCGCCAGCCCCTCGGTGCCTCCCAGGCCTTTAGCAGACGGGACCGCTGCGCCGCGTCGCGCTCCTTGTCATAGGGCGGCGGCGGAGGCAGTTGCGACAGGTCGATCTCGTTGGTCATTCCAGCCTCATCAGAAAGTCCACCAGGGCCTCCAGCCGCGCCCCGTCAAGGTGCGGATAAGGCGGCATGTCGATGTCCGGTTTCATGGCGTGGGTGTCGGTGATCCAGCGGCTGACATTCGCGGCAGTCATGTCGTAGATCCCTGCGCCCAGCCGTTCGCGGCGGGCCATATGGGTCAGATCGGGGCCGACCGGCCCGGCCGCCTCGGTGCCCCGGATGGCGTGGCAGGCGCCGCACCCCTCGTCGAGAAAGACCTCGAACCCCGGATCACCGGCCGCCACCTGCGCCGGCTGCGCCTCCTGCTCCAGCCACAGATCAAAGGCTGCGGGCTCCATTACCACCGTGTCGAACCGCATCAGCGCATGCGCCCCGCCACAGAACTCCGCACACAGCCCGCCCCAGTTGCCCGTCTTCACCGGAGTCAGCGCCAGCGTCGTCTCGCGCCCCGGGATCATGTCCATCTTGCCGCCCAGCGCAGGCACCCAGAAAGAATGGATCACATCGTCCGCCGTCAGCCGGAACAGCGTGGTCGATCCCACGGGCAGGCGGATCTCGTTGGCGGTGACCACATCGCCGCCGGGGGTTTCGTAGATCACCCGCCACCACCAGCGCTCGCCATCGACACGCACGGTCAGATCGCCCTCGTCGGCGGTGATGTCGCGCAGGATCGTCAGCCCCCAGACCAGAAGAGCCCCGATCAACAGGGTCGGCAGCACCGCCCCGCCCCAGATCACGAACAGACGCGCCTCGCGTTCGCGGTTCGGATGGGCGCGCCGGGTATGGGCATAGACCGCGGCCCCCACGACAGCGGTCCAGATGACCGCCGCGCCGATCATCAGGACGATGAACAACCGCTCCACGGTCGCGGCCTCTGCGCCCGCCCCGGCCATCCAGTTGTGCCGACCGTCGCAGGCCGACAGGGCCAGCAACAGCCCTGTAAACAATGCAATCCTGCGCCCCACGCGATCCTGTCCCCTTCACGCCCTACCGAGGGCCAACGTCCCCACGCGGCCTTGGTTCCGAGAATTTTCACTTTGACGTGAAACGCCGGAACCCTGCGCCCGAGAGGGGGCTCTGCCCCCATCCGCCTGCGGCGGATTCCCCCGAGGGTATTTGTGAAACCAAAGAAGCCAGAGGGCGGCACCCGGGATGGCGGACGGCGGCCTGCGCCCCTATGTTCCCACCAAGACTTCGGAGCAGTTATCATGAGCCAGCCGCCCAAGGGGCCCGTCCTGATCGACCTCGATACCGCCACGCGCGGCCCGTCTCCCTCTCCGGCCGACGCGCCGCCGGTGCCGGACCTGACGCCGCTGCCGGACGGCGCGGCCATGGGCACCGTCGCGGCGGTGGCCGCCTACCGCCCGTCAACGCTGGCCCGCTGGTTCTGGAGCCTTCTCGGCGCCCTGCTGGTCACGGTGATCTCGCTGGCAGCCTGGAACTACGCTCTGGGCCTGATCGCCGCCTACCCGATCCTCGGCTATGCCGTCACCGCTTTGATTGCAGCCTTCCTGCTGGTCTGCGCCGCCATCGTCGTCAAGGAACTCTCCGCCTTCCGCCGCCTTGCCCGCATCGACGCCCTGCACCGCGCCGCCGACGCCGCGCTGGCCGAAGACGATCTCGAAAAGGCCCGCAGCCTGACCGATGACCTCGTCTCCCTCTACAAGGGCCGCGAGGACACCCGCTGGGGCCGCGACCGCTTCAGTGCGCGCCGCGACGAGATCTTCGACGCCCCGGCCCTCATCCACCATGCCGAGAACGAAATCCTCGCCCCCCTGGACGCCCAGGCCCGCCGCGAGGTCGAAGCCGCCGCCCGCCAGGTCGCCGCCGTCACGGCCATGGTGCCCCTCGCCCTGGCCGATGTCGCCGCCGCGCTCACGTCGAACCTGCGCATGATCCGCCGCATCGCCGAGATCTACGGCGGCCGCTCCGGTACGCTGGGCAGCTGGCGCCTCACACGCGCCGTCTTCTCCCACCTCGTGGCAACCGGCGCCGTGGCCGTGGGCGACGACATGCTGGAACCGATCTTCGGCGCGGGCATCCTCGGCAAACTGTCCCGCCGTTTCGGCGAAGGCATGGTCAACGGCGCCCTCACCGCCCGCGTCGGCGTCGCCGCGATGGAGGTCTGCCGCCCCCTCCCCTTCACCGCGAAAAAACGCCCCTCGGTGCGCAGCATCATCCGCAGCGCCCTGGGCGGTCTCTTCACCCAGGACAAGGCCTGACCGGCCCCGGGCTTCATCTTGATCCAAATACCCTCGGGGGAGTCTCCCGGCACGGGAGACGGGGGCAGAGCCACCACCGGGCCCGCAGGGCCTGTCAAAGCGTGCCCGCAGGGCACTCCGCAGAGCAGCCCGAAGCCCGGGTCCGGAATTCCTTATTTGCAGTCAATGCCTTCACGGGTTTAACCTTCGCCAAACAGCGGAGTGTCCCTCGTGGAAGCGTTACTTGTTGTCCTGGCGTTGGCATTTGTCCTGGGGCTTCCGGCGGGGGTCATCATCACCCTCGTCCAGAACGCCCGGCTGCGGCGCCGCCTTGACGCCCTCGAAGCACGCATCGCGACAGCGCCGCCAATCGCGGTCACGCCCCCCAAGGCGCAGGACACCCCACCTCCGGCCACGACGACCGCCCCGGTTGCCCCAGTCGAACCAGTCAACCCAGTCGCCCCGCCGCGCCCCGATCCTTCTGCGCCGCCTGCGACCCCCGCGACGCCCTGGACCACCCGCACCCCGCCACAACCGACAGAGCCTCAACCGCCCGCGCCCCCCTCTGCCCTGTCGCAGACTGCCGCGCGCTTTGCTGCTTGGCTGCAACAAAACTGGTTCTACGCCATCGCCGCGGTCTCCCTCGCACTGGCCGGGCTGTTCCTCGTGCAATACGGCGTGGAAAAAGGCCTGCTCTCTCCGCCCCTGCGCGTGGCCTCTGCCCTCGCCTTTGGCCTCGCGCTCATCGCGGGCGGGGAACGCATCCGCCGCCGCTCCGGCGATACCGAGGACACGGCCACGGCCTACCTGCCCTCGACCCTGTCCTCGGCGGGCCTCGTCACCCTGATGGGCGGCACCCTCGCCGCCCGCCAGCTCTATGACCTCATCGCCCCCACCCCGGCACTGATCGCCCTCTTTGCCACGGCGCTGGGCGGCCTCCTTCTTGGCTGGCTCAACGGCCCGCTCCTGGCCGCCATCGGCGTGCTCGGCGGCATGGCCGCGCCCTTCCTTGTCGGCGGCTCCTCCGACGCCCCGGAATGGCTGCTATTGTACTTCGCCCTGCTGACCGCCCTTGGCCTCGGGATAGACACCCTGCGCCGCTGGGCCTGGGTCTCGGTGCTCTCGCTGGTCGCGGGCGTCCTCGCCGGAGCGCTGCTCTGGTACACCACCGGGTCCGAGGTCATGCACATGGCCTTCGGAGCCTACGCTGCCGCCCTCGCCCTCATGGCGATCCTGATCCCCGCACGCAGCCTGACCCCCGACCAGCAGGGCATCTGCCTGACACAGGCGCTGGGTGCCGGCACGCCGTCCTTCCCGACGCTGCTGGCCGCCGGGGCGACCCTCGCCGCAAGCCTCATCCTGATCGTGGCCGCCGACCGCAGCCCGACCACGTGGTGGACCGCCCTGATCCTCGCCACGGCGCTCGCCGCGCTGCTGTCCTACTGGTCGAAACGCGCGCCCGGTCTGCAAGATCTCGCCGCCCTGCCCGCGCTGGCCGTCCTGTTCCTCCTCGTCTCGCCGGAACTCACATGGCCGCTGTTGGACGCCCTGCGCACCCAATTGGCCGAGACCGCGACCCAGACCGAGCAGCGCCTCCCGCTCCAGGTCACCCTCGCCTTGCTCGCGCCGCTGGCCCTCACACTGGCCGCCGCCCACCGCTCCCTGCGCGGCGCGCCATTTGCCGCGCATTGGGCCGCGGCCGCAGCCCTCATGGCACCGCTGGGCGGCCTTGCGCTGGAACTGACCTGGCACCCCGCCGAGCTGATCGGCACATGGCCCTGGGCACTGCACGCCCTTGCGGTGGCGGCCCTGATGACCGGCCTCGCCGCCCGCTTTGCCCGCGTCGACGGCGCGGACAAGCTGCGCAGCGCGCTGGCGACGATCTCGGCCCTGGCCTGCCTGGCCTTCGCCCTGTCGGTGATCCTGACCGAAGCCGCGCTGACCCTCGCTCTCGCCGCCACGGTGCTGGCCGCCGCCGCGCTCGACCGCCGCTTCGACCTGGCCCCGCTGGGCGGCTACATCGTCGCGGGCGTCCTCGCGCTGGGCTACCGGCTGGTGGCCGACCCGGGCCTCGACTGGGCCACCTCCGCCCCTTTCATCGAGGCCTTCGCCGCCTACGCGGGCACCCTCGCGGCGCTGCTGGCCGCGTGGCACCTGCTGAAACCCATGGATCGCCCCCGCGAGAGGGTCTTTCTCGAAAGCGCCTGCTGGTCGGTGGGCGCGCTGACGGTCTCTGTCCTGCTCGACCACCTGATCGACGCGCTGACCGGAGGCACCACCTCGGGCACAGAGCACTGGCAACTGGGCCTTTACGCGGCCACCTGGGCCGCGGTGGCACTGGCGCAACTCGACCGCCTGCGCCTGCACAGCCGCCTCAAGTGGTTGCGCATCGGGCTGGCGGCACTGTTCGGGCTGGTGGCCCTGGCGCTGATGGGCTTGGGCCTGCTTGTCGCCAACCCGCTCGACGCGATCTTTGACACCCAGCACATCGCCGGTCCGGTGCTGCTGAACACGCTGGCCCCCGCCTACCTGCTGCCCGCGCTGGTGCTGCTGGCGGGCCTCTGGCGCTGGGAAAGGGACGGCCACCTGCCGCGCCTGCTGCGCCGTGCGCTTGGCGCGGTTGCACTGGCGCTGACCGCGTTCTGGGCCGGGCTGGTGATCCGTCACGCCTGGCAGGGCGGCGACGCGATGGAGATGCGCCACGGCATCACCCAGCCCGAGCTATACAGCTACACCGTTGCGCTGCTGTTCCTTGGCGCCGCGCTGTTCCTGCGCGCGTTGCAGACCGGCCGCGACGGCTTTCGCCGCGCCGGGATCGGCGTCATCGCGCTGGCCATCGCCAAGGTTTTCCTGATCGACGCCTCGGGGCTGGACGGGCTGGCGCGGGTGTTCTCCTTCCTGCTGCTGGGCCTGTCGCTGGCGGGTCTGGCCTGGCTCAATCGGTGGGTGCAGATGCGCCGGACGATTGACACAGATTAAGGCCGCGCCCTTTGCCACCAGCTAGGTCGGGGGACACCCCCGACCTACGGCCGCCGAAAGAGAGCGCCATGATCGACCCGAACCACGGCCACTCCGAGGCCGAGATTGCCGCCCGCCTCGCCGCCCCGCCCGGACGCGGCGACCTGCGCGACGTGGTCTACGGTGCCATCGACGGCGCGGTGACCACCTTTGCCATCGTCGCGGGCGTCGAGGGCGCGGGGCTGTCGCCCTTCATCGTGCTGGCGCTGGGCTTTGCCAACGTGCTGGCGGACGGATTTTCCATGGCCGCCGGGAATTATTCAGCCACCAAGGCCGAACTGGACAACATCCGCCGCATCCGCCGCATCGAAGAGGACCACATCGCCCGCTTCCCCGAAGGCGAGCGCGCCGAACTGCGCGCCATCCTTGCCTCGAAGGGCCTGTCCGGTGCCACGCTGGAGGACGCGACGGACCAGATCAGCCAGAACCGCCGCGCCTGGATCGACCTGATGCTGGACGGCGAATACGGACTGGGCTCCGTCGATCCTCACCCCATGCGCGCCGCGCTGGTGACCTTTGCCGCCTTTCTCGTGGCCGGGCTGGTGCCGATGCTGCCCTTTCTTCTGGGGTTGGAAAACGCCTTTGCCGTGGCGGCGGGCATGACGCTGGCGACCTTCTTTGGCATCGGCACGCTGAAAAGCGTCTGGTCGCTGTCGCCCTGGTGGCGGTCGGGGCTGGAGACGTTGGCCGTGGGCGGTGTGGCGGCGGCGATTGCCTATTATGTCGGGACGCTGTTCGGCTAGGGGCGTGTCCGGAGCTCACCTTCGGTGAGGCGGGGGCGCTGCCCCCGGTCTCCTGCGGAGACTCCCCCGAGGGTATTTTCATCAAGATGAAGGCAAAGGCCGGCGTGCCTTCGTGAGCCTCGTCTGTTCGGTGGGGTATTCCCCACTTAACCGCCGCGCGGGGCTGACCCATAGTGGGCGCATTCAGACCAATCCGTTTCTCTCGAGGTGCTTGCCATGACCAACGCCTTTCCCGGCTTCTTGTCCTTTGATGTCTTGCAGTTTCTCGCCGTTCTCGGGGCTGTGTTGATCCTTTGCGCTTATGCGGCGCACAGTCTGCGGCCGCGCGGGCGGGCGTCGGTCGGGTCGTTCCTGTGCCACGTTCTTGGCGGGCTGTGCCTGATCCCGCCAGCATTCGGTCTGCTGTCGCCTGTGGCGGCAATTGTTCCGCTGGCCTGGGTTGGCCTCAGCCTGACTGCCCTTGTGCTGCGCGGCGGGCTGCGCCGTCCCGGTGCCATTCCGCCCGCCCAGATCCCATGGGCCGCCCTCGCCCGCGAGGCGCGGTCTGGCCCTCAGGCCGATGTTGCCCAGCCCTGTCCCCGGGGTCCGGCGCGCATCGCAGCCTGAGGGTCGCAAGGCCCGTCTTGACCGTCGAGCGGGCCGCAAGGCTCCGGCAACCTCGGGTCTCCCACCCCGTCGAGGTTGCCGGGGCCGCAAGCGTCTGGACATTCCCCGCGCCGCGTCGGAACACTCCCGCCCAACTCCCCGGAGGTTCCATGGCCGACCAACCCTTTCCGCTGCGCATCCTCGTCCTTGGCGCCTACGGGCTGATCGGGGCGGAGGTCTGTCGGCATCTGTCCGGTCAGGGGCATACGGTGATCGCCTCGGGGCGCGATGCACGCGCCGCGGCCCGCGTGCTGCCGCATCTGCCGTTCCGCAGCGCCGATCTGGCGCGCATGGCCGCGACCGACTGGCCCGCACTTCTGGACGGCCTCGATGCGGTGGTGAACTGCGCGGGCGCGCTTCAGGACGGGCCGGGCAACGATCTGGAAGCGCTGCACCATCACGCTCTGGCGACATTGGGGGCCGAGGCGGCGGCGCGCGGCATCCGCGTCGTGCAGGTCTCGGCAGCCGGGGTGCGGGCGGATCATCCGACCATCTTCTTCGCGTCGAAGGCGCGGGGGGACGCGGCGCTCCTGGCTTCGGGGGCCGAGGCGGTGATCCTGCGCCCCGGTCTTGTCATCGGGCAAAGCGCCTATGGCGGCACCGCCCTGCTGCGGATGCTGGCCGCCGTGCCATGGGTGCAGCCGCAGGCGCTGCCCGACACGCCCGTACAGACCGTGGCGCTCGGCGATCTGGCGCAGGCGGTCGAGACCGCCCTGACCCTGCCCCCCGGCACCATCTGGGACCTTGTCGAGGACGCGGCGCACCCGCTGTCGCAGGTCATCGCCGCGCATCGTCACGCGCTGGGCTTTGCCCCGGCGCACCTGACATTCACCGTGCCGGAATGGACCCTCGCCCCCACCGCGCGCATTGCCGATGCTCTCGCACACCTCGGCTGGCGCAGCCCGCTGCGGTCCACCGCGATCCGGGTGCTGGACGGCGGTGTCACCGGCGATCCCGCCCCGTGGCGCGCCCGGCATGGTCCGCTGACGCCCCTGACGGACACCCTGTCACACGCCGCCCTCGGCCCCGAGCATCGCCTGCAGGCCCGCGCCGCCCTGCTCATGCCGCTCGCCATCGCGACGCTTTGCCTGTTCTGGCTGCTCTCCGGCGTCATCGCGCTGGTCCACCTGGACGACGCCGCGACCCACCTGACCGCCATCGGCTGGCCGCCCGGCCTCGCCAGGGCCTCTGTCGCCTTCTGGTCGCTGGTGGATATCGCCCTCGGCCTCGCCGTGCTGCACCGCCCCTCCGCCCCGCGCGCCTGCGCCGCCATGATCGCCACCTCGGTGATCTACCTCGCTTCGGCCACGGTCCTGACGCCCGAGATGTGGGCTGACCCGCTTGGTCCGCTGGTCAAGGTCCTGCCCGCCGTGATGCTCGCCGCCCTCACGCCCACGCTGATGGAGACCCGCTGAATGGAAGAGATCCTCCGCTGGCTGCACGTCATCGGCGCGACCGTGCTGTTCGGCACCGGGGCGGGCATCGCATTCTTCATGCTGATGGCGCACCTGAGCCGCGATGCAAGGATCATCGCCCACACCGCCGGGACCGTCGTGCTGGCGGACACGCTGTTCACCGCCACCGCCGTCATCGCCCAGCCTGTCACCGGCTACCTCCTCGCGCGCGAGATCGGCTGGCCGCTGACCGAGGGCTGGCTGGCGCTGTCACTGGTGCTCTACGTGCTGACGGGGCTGTTCTGGCTGCCGGTGGTCTGGATCCAGATCCGCCTGCGCGACCTTGCCCGCGCGGCGCGCGACAGCGGCCAACCGCTGCCAGAGCGCTACTTCAGGCTGTTCCGCATCTGGTTCATCTGCGGCTTTCCGGCCTTCTTTGCCGTGGCCGCGATCCTCTGGCTGATGCTGACGCGCCCGTCCCTCGGGTAACGCAGCAGACCACGCCCCCAAAACGCATACAAAAAGGCCGGAGGTCCAAAGACCCCCGGCCCGTTCCCGCCACCCGCATGGGGGATAACGACGCGCCCGGCAGCGTTCCGGGCGGCTTTCACTCGGATGGCGGAATCTGCATGGCCGCCGGACGCTCCGTTCCGGCGCCATCTGTCGGCATCACCTGCACCAGCCGCGACTGGCCGGACATCGGGCCCTGCGCCTCGGTCAGGCCCGGGGACAGGCTGACGGCGATGGCCCCGGCGAGGATCACCAGCCCCGCCACGATCAGGCCCAGCCAGCTGCCCGCGCTCAGCCGCGTCGAACGAACCGGCGCGCGCATGTCCAGCATGAACGGCGCCCGCATATACGAGGGCCGCATGTACGGGGGCCTTGCATCGCCTTGAGCTTCGTAGGTCATCGGGGCCTCCTCCCTGCAAACACGTAAAACCTGCACAGGACCGGGCTGTTCAAGGCCTCGGCATGGGGCGCGGGGCTATCCCGTGCGCCTCTGCGCTGAGGCAAAGATGGGGCCTTTGTGCCACAGCTCAACGGCTGTCGCGCAGATCGGCGTGGACCGGCTCGGACCCGCCCAAAGCGACGATTCGCATCGGCCAAAACCCACCGACGCAAATCACGAAACCCGTGAGGAGACGGCTTCGCACGAGACAGTTAACAATTTGATAACGAAAGGAGAAATCCGAAGGCCACGCTCCGCGCGCCCGGATACAGCGACTCATCGCAGGATCGGCACGCCCCCCGGCCCGCTCATGCGCTCGACCACCCCCGCGCGCAAGCTGGCCCCGATACGGTGCGCCAGCGCCGACCAGGCTTCGGCCTGATCGGGGCGCAATTCCAGCCGCAGGACAGAGTCGAACAGCCCCAGCCATGTCTCGAACATCCCCGGCCGCACGTTGCCCGCATCCCGGTGCACGATCAGCGGATTGCCGTCATAGCCCTTTTCATAGAGGATCGCATTGGCCCAGAAGGAGGCCACCTTCGCCTCGTGCGACGGCCAGTCGGTGACATGCGCGGCAAAGACCGGACCCAGCCCCGGATGCCGTCGGACGGCATCGTAGAAGGTCGCCACCACGCGCTCGATCTCGTCGCGGGTCACGTCGAATTTCGCCAATGCGGCCATGAGCCTCCCCTTCCACGCGCGCTGCCCGATTTCTCGTCGAGAAATCGTACCCCCCAGATGGACCCGCGGCGCGCCCCATGCAAGGCGTCACGGTGTCCCGGTGAAGTCGGGGCTCCGCCCCGTTCGGCCCTTGAAAGGTCCCCCGGACCTTTCACCGGCTGCGCCGGACCGGGCCTCACCCCCCGAGGTATTTGGGAAACCAAAGAAGCAGGGGCGGCGGTACGTCCTCCCTGCGTGGGACGCCCTGTGGAGAGCGGCCCCGAGCCACGCCCGTCCCCTCTGGACCCCTCTGCCCTTGCGTCCTATAAGGCGCGCATGACGATACGCACCGCGATCATCATTCGAATTATTTGCCCGGCGCTCTGACCTCCAGACGCCGGGACAAGGCGCATGGGCTTCCCGCGCCGACCGCACCCTTCCAGTGACACGACAGATCGACAGGACGCCCCCCATGTGCGCCGACACTCCCGACACCACCCCTGACTACAAAGACACCCTCGCCCTGCCCGTAACCGACTTCCCGATGCGCGCGGGCCTGCCCAAGCGCGAACCCGACTGGCTCAAGCGCTGGGCGGACATGGACGTTTACGGCCAGCTCCGCACCAAGGCCGAAGACGGCGGACGCGAGCCCTTCACCCTGCATGACGGCCCTCCTTACGCCAACGGTCACCTGCACATCGGTCACGCGCTGAACAAGACGTTGAAGGACTTCATCGTCCGCTCGCAGCAGATGATGGGCCGCGATGCCCGCTACGTCCCCGGCTGGGACTGCCACGGCCTGCCGATCGAGTGGAAGATCGAGGAGCAGTACCGCGCCAAGGGCCTCGACAAGGACGAGGTCGACGTCGTCTCCTTCCGCCAGGAATGCCGCAAGTTCGCCGAGGGCTGGATCGACATCCAGCGCGAGGAGTTCAAGCGCCTCGGCATCACCGGCAACTGGGCGGATCCCTACCTGACCATGGACTTCCACGCCGAGCGTGTCATCGCCGAGGAATTCCAGAAGTTCCTGATGAACGGCGTGCTCTACCAGGGGTCCAAGCCCGTCATGTGGTCGCCTGTCGAAAAGACCGCCCTGGCCGAGGCCGAGGTTGAATACCACGACCGCCAGACCGACGCGATCTGGGTGAAGTTCCGCGTGGCCGGCATCTCCGGCTCCGACGAGCTGGTGGATTTCATGATCGACCAGGTGGGCGAGGAGGCCTACCAGGCCGAGGTGCAGTCGCTGACGATGGATTGCGCCGACGCCTATGTCATCATCTGGACCACCACGCCCTGGACCATCCCGCAGAACCGCGCCGTCTGCTACAACGACGATATCAAGTACGGCATCTACGAGATCCTCGACACGCCCGAGGAATGCTGGGCCGTCAAGGAACAGAAATACATCCTCGCCGATGATCTGGCCGAGGCGACCTTTGCCCGTGCCCGTCTGGAACCGCACATGGTGCGCCGCCTGCGCGACGCGCCGCCGCAACTGCTGAAATGCATGACCCTCGCCCACCCCTTCGAGGGCGCGCCCGAGGCCGCGGGCGAGTGGAACTTCACCGTGCCGATGCTGTCGGGCGATCACGTCACCGCAGATGCAGGTACGGGTTTCGTGCACACCGCGCCCTCGCACGGTGACGACGACTATATGATCGGGCTGAAGCACGGCCTGCCCATGACCTACAACATCATGGACGATTCCAGCTTCCGCGCCGACCTGCCGTTCTTTGGCGGCCTGCGCGTCTATGACGAGAAAGGCAAGCCGGGCAAGGCGAACAAGGCGGTCATCGACAAGCTGGTCGAACTGCACGGTCTGCTTGCCCGCCAGCGCCTGACCATCTCGGACGCGCATTCCTGGCGTTCCAAGGCCCCTGTGATCCGCCTCAACCGCCCGCAGTGGTTCGCCGCCATCGACCGCGAGGTCGGCGACGGCAACGACGCCTATGGCAAGACCATCCGCCAGCGCGCCCTGACCTCCATCGACGAACTCGTAACCTGGACCCCGCAGACCGGCCGCAACCGCCTTTATTCCATGATCGAGGCGCGGCCGGACTGGGTCCTGTCGCGTCAGCGCGCATGGGGCGTCCCGCTCACCTGCTTCACCCGCAAGGGCGTGCAGCCGGACGAGGACGGCTTCCTGCTGCAGGACGCAGCCGTCAACGCCCGCATCCTCGAAGCCTTCGAGTCCGAAGGTGCCGACGCATGGTACAAGGACGGCGCCAAGGAACGCTTCCTCGGCAACGACTACGACCCCTCGGAATGGGATCAGGTCTTTGACGTGCTCGACGTCTGGTTCGACTCCGGCTCCACGCACGCCTTCGTCCTGCGCGACCGACCGGACGGCACCAAGGACGGCCTCGCCGACCTCTACCTCGAAGGCACCGACCAGCACCGCGGCTGGTTCCATTCCTCGATGCTTCAGGCCTGCGGCACCCGTGGCCGCGCGCCCTATCGCGGCGTGCTGACCCACGGCTTCACGCTGGACGAGAAGGGCAACAAGATGTCCAAATCGCTCGGCAATACCGTGGCGCCAGAGGATGTCATCAAGGAATACGGCGCCGACATCCTCCGCCTCTGGGTGGCGCAGTCGGATTACACCGCCGACCTGCGCATCGGTAAGGAAATCCTCAAGAACGTGGCCGACAGCTACCGCCGCCTGCGCAACACCATGCGCTACCTGCTGGGCGCGGTCAGCCATTTCACCGAGGACCAGCGCGTTCAGCCGCAGGACATGCCGGAGCTGGAACAATACATCCTGCACCGCCTGACCGAACTCGATAAGACCGTCCGCGAGGGCTACACCAAGTACGACTTCCAGGGCGTGTTCCAGCAGGTGTTCAACTTCTGCACCATCGAACTCTCGGCCTTCTACTTCGACATCCGCAAGGACGCGCTGTACTGCGACGGCGACACCGCCCGCCGCCGCGCCGCGCGCACCGTCATGGATGCGCTCTTCCACCGCCTGACGACCTGGCTCGCACCGATCCTCGTCTTCACGATGGAGGAAGTCTGGCTGGAACGCTTCCCGGGCGACACTTCCTCGGTCCACCTTCAGGACATCCCCGAGACGCCCGCCGACTGGACGAACCAGCCCCTTGCTGACAAATGGCAAAAGGTCCGCCGCGCCCGCCGCGCCGTCACTGCCGCCCTCGAAGTGCAGCGCACCGACAAGGTCATCGGCGCCTCGCTCGAGGCCGCGCCGACCGTGCATGTCTCCGACGCGGCCCTGCTGGCCTCGCTGCAGAGCATCCCGTTCGAGGATGTCTGCATCACCTCGGCCATCACGCTGACCGACGCGCCTGCGCCCGATGACGCCTTCCGCGTCACCGACGTGCCGGAGATCGCCGTGGTCTTCGCCAAGGCCGAGGGCGAGAAGTGCCAGCGCTGCTGGAAGATCCTGCCGGACGTGGGCACCCACGAACACCCGGCCACCTGCGCGCGCTGCGACGAAGCGCTCTGATCGCGCGCCACCAATTCCCAAAGGCCCTGCCCTCACCGGCGGGGCCTTTTCCTTTCCCGACGCGCAACCGGTTTCCTGCAAGGAAACTGCCCCGGAAACTTTTCAAGTTTCCGCCTACCCCCGGACTTATCCCCGACGGCCCGTCACGATCCGTAGGGTGGGTTTGCAACCCACCTGTGCCGCCTCACCCTACCGTGAGTTTGGTTAATTATTCCGTAACGTCACTTTAACCTTTCGTTTCGCGCGAAACGCTCCGCGCATCCCTCCGGTTTCGCGCGAAAACTTTTCGGCCTTTTCCGCCTCCGACTCGGGGCAAACCCACCGTTTCCCCAGCGCCCGCCGCGTTAACTGCGCCCTCTCGCGCCCAATTCCCCGAGTCGATATCCTTACCAATCGGCCGGGACTCGGCGCATTTCCGGCCGGTACGGTAAAAACATCCTGAAAGTAACAGACCGCGCGCACCGCTTTCGTGGCATTGCCGCAAGGGCAGCTCAACCTTGACGCGCACCTCGGAAAAATGTCTTAATAGCCCCATTACCGTCGGGCCATTCCTGCACAACCCTTTGTCGTAACGAAAGAAATTTTCATGTCCCTGCCGCCCCTCTCCGAGGAGGAGCTTGACGCCCTCCTTGTCTCCGGCGACCGCGAGGCCGAACTGCGCGACAGCTTCGGCGACCCGCTCTACGAGGAACTCCGCCATCTCGCGCGGCAGGATCAGGCCACCCGCCCGACCCGGAAAAGCCATTCCGGCCAAGTGTTTATCCTCCCCGGCATCATGGGATCAAAGCTGTCGGTGCGCGAACCCCGCGACACCGACCTGGTCTGGCTGAACCCCCTCGCCCTGCGCATGGGCCGCATATCCGAACTCAAATACCCGGATTCCCACGATATTTTCGCCTCCGGCATCTTTCACTTCGCCTACACCCGGATGCGCCTCGCCCTGCAACTGAAGGGCTACAAGGTCCAGCACATCCCCTTTGACTGGCGTCATAGCGTCCCGGATATTGCCAATAAAATCAGCCCATTGATCGAACAGGCCACGGGCCCCGTCTCGCTGATCTGTCATTCCATGGGCGGCCTCGTGGGCCGTGCCCTTGCCGCCGGAAACCGCGAAAAGATCCGCAATGTCATCACCTTGGGCACCCCGAACCGCGGCTCCTACGCCCCGGTCACCGTCCTGCGCGGGCTGCACAAGAACGTCCACCTCCTCGCCCGTCTGGACAAGACACACTCCCCCAAACAGCTCGTCGATCAGGTCATGTGCCGTCTCCCCGGCCTGCTCGAGATGCTCCCCAGCCCCGACGCCCGTCCCGCAGAGCATTGGTTCAAAACAGATTTCTGGCCTTCCGGCACGTCCCTCCCCCCCGGTGACGCCCTCGCCCTCGCAGCCACGGCCCAGTCCGACCTGCCGCCGCCCGATGACCGCTTCACCCAGATCATCGGCCTCGGTCACGAGACCCTGCGCGGTGTGAAAATCGACAGCGATTCCATGGAGTTCACCTCGGACACCGATGGTGACGGCACGGTGCCCCGCGACCTGGCCGAGATGGACGGGGCCGCCAACCGCTATTACGTCGAGGGGGAGCACGGCGGACTGTGCAATCAGTCTTTGTTAATAAAGGCCTGCGACGATATCCTCAGCGGCCGTAAACCGTCCCTCGCCACCACGCCCGACGCGCTCTCGCGCCGCACGACGCCGAAAACGCACGACGAAAAGACCCTGCGCAGCGCCGCCCGCAGCGGCCTTCCCCGCGAAGCGGATGCCCCCGACGCCGTCAGCGACGCCGCCCTTCTCGAAGGTTTCCTCGCCGCCACCGCCGATCTCCAGCCGATCCAGCCAGCCCCGGAACCGCCCGTCCCGACACCGCAGCCGGAACCCGAACCCCAGACACACGTCTACACCCGCCAGCGTACCGCGCTGCGCCGCATCAACATCAACGTCATGAACGCCGATATCCTCGATGTGCCTGCGGACGCCTATGTCTTTGGTATCTTTGAAGGAGTCACCACCCTCGGCGGCGCCATCGGTGCGGTAGACCACGAACTCGGCGGCATCCTCTCGGCGCTTCTGGCGGACGGTCAGATCAGCGGCCGCAAGGGCGAGGTCAGCTTCATCCCCATCCCGCGCCACCACCTGCGCACCTCGCATGTGGTCATCGTCGGCCTCGGCCCCTTTGGCCCCGAGGACACCATCCTCTCCGCCGTCCGCGTCGCGGGCCGTAACCTCATGCGATCGCTGTGCATTTCCGAGGTCGCGAGTTTCGCAAGCATCCTCCCCGGCGCGGGCTCCGGCCCCGCCCCGGTCAAGATCTTCCAGGCCCTCTTCACCGGCATCTTCGAGGCGCTGGAGGATTGGGACGAGGACCAATCGTTTTCCTGCATCCGCATCTGCGAATTCGACAAGGACCGCTACACCGGCATCGTGCGCAGCCTGAACAAGACCTTCGCCGACGTGAACATGCCCGACTGCGAAATCGTCGTGCAGGAGAAACCCGCCCCCGCCGCCCGTGGTCCCCGCCGCAACGCTCCGCGCCAGCGCCAGCCGCTGCCGGACATCTTCACCGTGCGCGCCGAGATCACCGGAGTGGAGACCGCCAATCCGCGTATCGCGTTGTTCCTGCACCATGTTTCCGGCTCCGGGCGGACCCGCGCCAGCGTCCAGACCTCCGAGGCGCACTTTGGCCTGAACGATCTCACCACGCGGATGGAGCCGCTGTCCAAATCCCCCAGCCCGGACCAGCTGCCGAAGATCGCGGATGAAATCGAGCACCTGATCCTGCACCGCGACTTCCTCGATGCGTTCGAGTACGACCACGACTCCGGCTACGGCCTGCAGATCATTTGCGACGCCTGGGCCTCGCGCATCCCGTGGGAGGTGCTGCATCTGGGCGGTCCGCCGATCGCGCTGAACGGCGGCATCAGCCGCTGGTATCTGCCCGCCGCCGCCGGAGTCAGCCGGTCCGCCCGCCGTCCGCTACAGGTCCGATCTGCCCGCGATATCAGGATGTTGCTGGTCTCCGATCCAACCGAGAACCTGCGCGGTGCCCGCGCCGAGGCCGAGGCGATCAAGTCCACCCTGCTGGGCCACGACGGCTTTGCCCTGCGCACGAAATCCGGCGCCGAGGCCACGCTGCACGCCGTCACCGAGCTGCTGGGCTGCTCGGACAGTGACAAGCTGTTCGACGTCTTCCACTACGCCGGGCACGCGTTCTTCGAGGCCACAGACCGCGCCCGCAGCGGGCTTGTGCTGGCCGGGAACCAGTACCTGCACGGCACTGACATCGCGCAGATGGCGCAGGTGCCGGGCTTCGTCTTCCTCAATGCCTGTGAATCCGGGCGCGTCCGCAAGGCCCCCGACCCCGACGCCGCCGAGCCCACGCCGCAGGACTTCGCCGCCCGCAACTCGGGCCTCGCCGAGGCCTTCCTGCTGGCGGGTGTGCGGCACCTCGTGGGGACGTTCTGGCCGGTCTACGACGACACGGCGCTGCAATTCTCATCAATGTTCTACGAGGGCATCCGCAACGAGACCATCGGCGCGGCCCTGACCCGCGCACGGCGGGACGTGAACGCCAAGGGCAGCGCGGAATGGGTGAATTACATCCACTACGGGGCGGCGAATGACCGCATCTGATCCCGCGGGCCCGTCGTCAAATCAACAGTCAAGCCCGCCGTCAAACCAACCCTCAGGCCAGCCCGCGGTCGCGCGCGATCATTGCGGCGTGGGTGCGGTTGCGCGCCTCCAGCTTGCGCGACAGGGTCTTCACATGCAGCTTCACCGTAACTTCCTGCAACTCCAGGTCGCGGGCGATTTCCTTGTTGGACTTGCCCTCGCAGATGCCGCGCAGCACCTCCAGCTCCCGCCGTGTCAGCGTGCCGCCGGTCTCGTCCGCCGGTTTTTGCATGAAATCGATGGGCGCGTATATCTCGCCCGCCGCCATGAACCGCGCGGCCGTCAGCAGCGACCGGGCGCTGAGCGTCTTCGGAATGAACCCTTGCGCCCCGGACTTCAGTGCCGCATCCGCCACGTCGCGCGATGCGCTGCCGGACAGGATCGCCACCGGGCGGCCATCGTTGGCTTCCCGCATGCGGCCAAGCCCCTCAAGCCCGTTCATTCCCGGCATGTTGTAATCCAGAAGAACCAGATCGAAACTGCCCGAAGCCTTCGCCGCGCGCACGGCCTCGTCCAGCGTGGCGACGGTCTGGACCTCGTCGATATCGGCCCCGTCCAGAAAGGCTGCAATGGTCTCGCGGACCAGATCGTGATCGTCTGCCACAAGAATCCGCATAGCGATGTCCTTTCTGCCCTACCCCGGCGCCATTCACATTGCGCACAGGTGCCCCGAATTGCCACTCCGCTCGCGCATGAACGACTTTACGCCCGCGAAGATTAAGACACCACTTACATGTCGGCCATACAGTACAGGATCACAATCCCGACCAAGGTTGTGCAACCACCGATAAAGTTAACAAAAGGTAAATAAACGATGCGGGTATTTGCCTATACCGCACAGCCTATACGAATGCACTTGCACATTTCGTGACACCCGCAGTAGCGAACTGGCGTCAGTTGCGATACGGTTCTGTATGTCCGCTGATGCCAGTGTCATTAACGAAGGTTAATGTTATGGAAAAGCTCTTTATGAGATATTTCAAAACTTTCTTGGCCATTCTTGTGATGGCGACACCCCTCCACGCCCAGGAACTGGGCACACCCGAAGGGGATGTGCTCCTGACAATTTCAGGAGAAATCAACCAGACCAATGTCGGCGACACGGCGCAGTTTGACCGTGCCATGCTCGAGGACCTCGGCCTGCGCAAGATCGTGACCCATACAATCTGGACCGAAGGCCCGCAGACCTTCGAAGGCGTCCCGCTGAAAACGCTGGCCGATCTGCTCGGGATCGAGGGCGGCATGATCAGCGCCGTCGCGGTCAACGACTACGCCGTGGAAATTCCCTTTGCAGATGTCACCGAGGATGCCGCCATCCTCGCAATCAAGCGCAACGGAAATCCGATGTCCGTCCGGGACAAGGGTCCGATCTGGCTGATCTACCCCTATGACTCCGACCTCCGCTACCGTTCGGAAACCTATCACGCGCGCAGCATCTGGCAGCTGGTCCGTCTTGTCGTCGCGCCCTGAGCGCCCCACACTGTCGCGACGACACGAGGCACCTGACGTGACCGCACAAAGCTGCTATCACCCCAGCCGATCTTTACCCGGCACCGACACGTGCCCCGCAAGCAGCAGGAGCAGCGCTTGATCCGACAGGGCGCCATCGGTTTTTCGCCCAATGCCCTCGTGCGGCGAGGCCTCGCTGCCTGCGTCGTTGCCCTGCTGATCGGCGTCATCGTTCTCCTCGTCATAGAGGTCCGTCACCAGCTGACCCTGCTCGACGCCTCCGCGTCGGAGAACGTGCAATGGACCCTCGGTCAGGCCGAGACCGAGATCATGGCGCTGCAACTGGCCATCATGGCGGCACAGAACGAGCCCGACAGCCTGCGGGATGTGCGGCTGCGCTTTGACATCGTCTACAGTCGCATCGACACGCTGAACCGGGCGCAGGTGCTGGCGGAATTGCGCCAGTTGCCGGGCATGGAACAGCGCCTCGACGATGCGCTCATGTTCCGCAGCAAATGGGTGCCCGTGGTTGACGGCCCGGATGACGCCCTGCGTGACGCCTTGCCCGCCTTCTTCGGCGAATCGGCGGCCCTGCGCGGCGAACTGCGCGCGCTGGCACTGGATGGCGTCGCCTATTTTGCCCGCGTCGGCGATTTGCGCCGGATCGAGATTTCGCGCATCCTGTCCTCCATTGGCATGATGACCGTCGCGCTCGTCGGCATCCTCATGATCCTGATGATCGCCGTCCTGCGCCTCGCCCGCCAGCGCGAGCGGGAATCCCTCCGAAACCAGGAAACGCGCGAGCGCATGGAGACGATCATCTCCACCTCGCTGGACGCCGTCGTGGTGATCGACCGCACCGACCGCATCGTTGAATGGAACGGCGCCGCCGAGCGGGTCTTTGGCTACAGCCACGACGAGGCCGTGGGCGCCGAAATGGCATCCCTCATCGTCCCGCCGCATTTTCAGGGCATGCACCGTCAGGCCATGCTGCACTATGCCCGCACGGGTTCGGGACGCATCATCGGACGCGGCATCGTCCAGCTGGAAGCGCAGCGCAAGGACGGCACGATCTTCCCTGTCGACCTGTCGCTGGCCGAGGCAAAGAGCCCGCGCGGAGAGATGTTCGTGGCCTTCATCCGCGACATCTCGGACCGTGTGCGCGGCGAACAGGCGCTGAAACACGCCCGCGACCGCGCCGTCGCTGGGGAAAAGCAGAAGGCCGAACTGCTGGCCGTCATGAGCCACGAGATGCGCACGCCCCTCAACGGCATCCTCGGCACCATCGACCTGTTCAACGACATCCAGCTGGACGACGAGAACAAGCGTTACCTGCGCATCATCCGCCAGTCTGGCGAGGCGCTGCTGGCGCATGTGAACGACGTTCTCGACATCTCGCGGCTGGACGCGGGCAAGATGACCCTGCGCAACACGCGCTTCGACCTTGTGGCCCTGCTCGAAGAGATCGTCGAAAGCCAGTCGGAACGCGCCCGCGCGCAGGGCAACAAACTGGTGCTGGCCCCGCCCAGCCCCGAACTGCATAACGTCTGGTCCGACCCCGACCGCCTGCGGCAGATCCTGCTGAACCTTCTGTCCAACGCGATCAAGTTCACCCGCAATGGCCGGATCACCATCGAGGCGGACTGCTCCGAAGGGCTGCAGGAGGTCGAAATCCGCGTGATCGACACCGGCGTGGGGATCAGGCCGGAAGACCTTCAACGGATCTTCGATGACTTCGTGACCATCGATTCCAGCTACGGGCGGCGCAACGCCGGCACCGGTCTGGGGCTGGGCATCTCCACCCGGCTGGCTGCCGCGCTGGGGGGCGATCTGGGCGCCGAAAGCGAACCTGGCGACGGCTCGGTCTTCTGGCTGCGCCTGCCGCTGGCCCCACCCCGGAACGGCGACCAGCCCCCTCCGCCCATGTCCCTCCATACAGAACCCGAGGCTCCGGCCCTGCCGCCCTTGAAGGTGCTGCTGGTCGAGGACAACGCCATCAACCGCGAGGTGGCACAAAAGATGCTCTCCCGCGACGGCCATTACGTAACCGAGGCCGAGAACGGTCAGGCCGGTGTCGACCTTGCCGCGCAGCAGGCCTTCGACGTCATCCTCATGGACATTTCCATGCCGGGTCTGGACGGTATCGCCGCCTCGCGCGCCATCCGCAGCAGCGCTGGCCCATGTATCGCAACGCCCATCGTCGCCACCACCGCGCACGCCCTGCCCGACGAGGTCAGCGCCTTCCACGCGGCGGGCATGAACGCCGTCCTGACAAAGCCCATCACCACCCGCAGCCTGCGTCACGCTCTGGCCACCGCGCTGTCACTTCACGCGACGCCCTCCGAAACGCCCGCTGCCGACGGTTCGCATTCCGCTCTGGATGACGCGCATTTCGCCGAACTGCTCGAAGACCTGCCCGCCGACCGCCTGCAATCCGCCCTGCGTGACTTTGCAACCGAGATGCAGGCCTTCCTTTCGACCCTGCCGCAGGCCCTCGACGCGACCGACCCGGCCTATGCAGACCTTGCCGCCGAGGCGCACAGACTGGCCGGATCTGCGGGTGTCTTCGGCGCCATGCGCATGGCGGACCTGCTCCGTCAGACCCAGACCGCCGCGACGCCCGAAACGCTCGACAGGCTGCGCACGCTACTCCGCCAGATGCAGACCGAATGGCCCACCACGCAGGCGGCCTTCGTCGCCAAGGGCTTCTCGGCCATCCCCCGCGAGGACTCCCCGCAGGGCTAAGCGCTATTCGGCGCAGGTGATCGGCTTCACATCCACCAGCGGTGTCCCGTCCAGGCAGTCCAGCCCGCGCACCACCAGCCGGTTGCCCTCGCGCCGGATCAGCCGCACCACCGACACCCCGATGGGGTTCGGGCGCAGCGGCGAGCGCAGGGCGAAGGTGCCCATCACCGGCCCGTCGCCCTTGCGCCGCTGGGTCAGCAGGTCGCGCCGCGCCGCGTGCAGCCAGTAGAGCAGTTGCAGATGCGCGCGCTCCTCGATGCGCTCCAACGCCGGGGCGTAGTCGTCGAACACCTCGACCACGCAATCCGGCCCTTCCTCGCGGTCCCCCGCATGGGGGCAATCGGCGCGCGTGGCAAAGGGCGTGTGAATGCGCCCTACGAACCGCAGCCCCGCGTCCGTGGCGGGCGGCAGCTCTGCCGCCACTTCGCCCTCGCGGGTCACATCGCCGTGGTGGCCGCTCACAGGATCACCCGGTGTTCCGCCTGCCCCTGCACATCGTCCAGATCGACATAGAAGGTCTTGCCGCCCTCCGGGTCCTCCGGCAGCCGGTCCGAGGCCGAGGTCACGAACAGCCGCCGCAGGTCCGGCCCGCCAAAGGCCGGGCAACTGGCCTGCACGGCGGGCGTCTCAATGGCCCGCAGGAACGCGCCATCCGTGCCATAACAGGCCACCCGCTTCGACCCCCACTGCGCCGTCCACAGCCGCCCCTCGGTGTCGATCACAGCGCCGTCAGGCTTCACCACCGGCTGATCCGTCATGTCGACGTGCAGGCTGCTCTCGCCCACCGGCCAGCCGTCCGCATCCAGCGCCACCTTGCGCACCGTCCGCGTCGGCGTGTCGGCGTAATAGGCCGTCCGCCCGTCCGGGGCGAAACAGATCGCATTGGTGATCGTTATGTCCGGGAAAATCCGGCGCAACTCGCCCTTGTAATAGCGGTAGATCGACCCGGCCTTGTCCTCGAACTTGTAGCCCATGGTCCCGATCCAGAAACCGCCCTGTGGATCTGCGCGCCCGTCGTTCGACCGGTTCGCAGGCATATCGGCCTCGAGGTCCACCACATGCGTCTGCGACCCGTCGCGCAGGTCAAAGACGAACAGGTCCCGCTCCGAGGCAATCAGCAGCCGGTCGCGATCCACCCAGCCCCCCGCCGACACCGCACCGTCAAAGTCCCACGACCGCTGCGCGCTGCCGTCATGCTCGAACAGCTTGTGCCCAAGGATATCGAACCAGAAGAACGTCCCCCGCTCGGGGTGCCACAGCGCGCCCTCGCCAAGGATACATTTCGTGTCGGACAGGGTATGGACGGTAATCGTGGTCTCTGGGGTCATGGGGCCTCGCAAAGGATGTTTGCGCTACCCTGCCACCGTCACGACCCCGCCGTCCACCGCAATGCACTGCCCCGTGATCGCGCCCGACGCCTGTGAGGCGAGGAACAGCACCGGCCCGGCCACGTCGCGCGGCTCCAGATGGCGCGGCAAACACTGGCGGTCGAGATGCGCGGCCAGCGCCTCGGGCGTGGACCACAGCCGCAGCTGCCGCTCCGTCAGCACCCAGCCCGGCGCCACCGCATTGACCCGGATACCATCGCGCCCGAACTCCCGCGCATGGCCCCGCGTCAGCGCCGTAATCGCCCCGTTCGCCGCCGTATAGGCGGGCATATCCCCCATACCCATCATGTAGCTGATGGAACTGAAGTTGACGATCGCCCCGCCGCCCATGTTCTGCATCATCGGCACCACCGCCTGCGTGGCAAAGAAATAGGCGTCGAGGTTCACCGCCAGAGACTGCCGCCATTCGCCGGCAGTCATGTCCAGCGTGGCGTGGCGCATGTCGTTGGCGGCATTGTTCACCAGCATGCCGACGGGACCATGTGCCTCGGCGGCGGTCTGAAGCGCCTCCTGCAAAGCCGCGATATCGGTAACGTCACAGGGCACGAACAGCGGCGCGCGGCCATGCTTTGCCGCCATCTCGGCACAGAACTCCGACGCGTCCGAGCGCTGGCAAAAAGCCACCAGGGCGCCCTGTTCCAGAAAGGCATCGACCAGCGCCGCCCCGATCCCCGCGCCTCCTCCGGTGATGAACACCGAAGCCCCCTCCAGATCCGCGTAGCGCACCATGCCTGTCACTCGTCCGTCCCTCCCCTTGGGTCTTTGCCCAACATCTCGGGGACAGAATGTGACGAATGCATGACGTAGGTGCAAGCCGTCAAAGGGCTGGCCTCGCGGGGAATTTTCGGGTCTATTCACCGCGAAGAACCATTCCAGAGACAACCGGAAGCCATAGATGACCTGCGTCTTCATCCAGATCCGCTGCAAGCCCGGCACCGCCTATCGCGTTGCAGGCGACATCGTCCTGCGCGAAATCCACTCCGAGCTGTATTCCACCAGCGGCGAATACGACCTCCTGGTGAAACTCTACATCCCCGAGGGCGAGGACGTGGGCAAGTTCATCAACGACAACCTGTTGGACATCGAGGGAATTGAGCGCACCCTGACCACCCTGACCTTCCGCGCCTTCTGACGCGCCTCACGATCATGGCACCGGGTCGGGGTGAAACCCCGACCTACGCAACGACAGAGGCTGCGCGCAGCTCTGGGCTTGCCCAGACGATGGCCCCGACTCGCCCGGCCCGTGCTCAGGACGCAAGTGGGCGCGCGGCGTTCCGGTCCCTGCCGTACAGGGCCGACAGGCCGCGTCAGTCGCGTTCCCTGCGAAAACACTCCGCCCCCAGATCCGGCAGCCAGCTCTCCCGCCGCACGCACCACAACTCGTAGCTCGGCGCAAAGACGTCAGGTTCGTCCAGCGCGCCCAGATGCACCTCGGCCTCTCCTCCGCTGAGGCCAAAGACCGACGATCCGCAGCGCGGGCAAAAGCAGCGGCCCTCGTAACTGGCCACCTCTCCCGTGACCTTCAGAGCCGTCTCGGGGAACATGGCGGCGGCAAAGAACACCGCGCCGTGATGCTTGCGGCAGTCGAGGCAATGGCACAGCCCCACCCGGTCCGGTTCCCCCTCGACCGCGAACCGCACCGCGCCGCAGAGACATCCGCCCCACCGGACCACCTCAGAACACCTCGTAGGGGCGGAACAGAAAGCCCACCGGCCCGGCCACCGACTGCACCGATCCCCGTGTGGTGCCCGCCGCCAGTTCTCCCATCACCGCCTGAAGCGCGCCCTTCAGATCGTTGTCCTCCAGCGGCCCGGGCGCGCAGAGGTGGCCGAACTGATGTCCGCCCTTCTCGTCCTGCTCCTCGATCACCAGTCCGAACCGCCCGCCGGGCGAAATCTGGTAGCGTTGCTGTGCCCCCGCCAGTTGCACGGTCTGGAAAAACCGCAAGGGGATCGGCGTCAGCCGCCCGCTCGGGGCGACCACCACGAAAGACGGCACGCAGCCCGTCGGCACATCCGCCACGACGGAAAGCTCCTGCCCGACCGTCAGCCGCGTCGGGTACAACGACAGCGTGCCGACCTCGACCTCGGCCTTCAGCACCTTCGACGATGCCAGGATCAGCGACATCGGAATGCCGAAGTTGATCCCGATCTTCGAATTGCCCGAGTTGTGCAGCCCCACCACCTTGCGCGCCGAGGCGTCGATAATCGGCGAACCCGAATTCCCCCCCATCGTGTCGCAGGTGTGCCGCAGACGGTTGTCGTTCAGCGGTGGATCGGCGGCGGCACAATCCTCGCGGCTGATGCGCTGCGCCTCGCCCAGCGGGTGACCGATGATCCAGTAGGGCATCCCCGCGCGCAGCGGCGTCGGCGCCAGCGGCAGCACCGGATGCGTCTCCGCCGGATCGCCCCGCACTTCCAACACCAGGTAATCCAGCGGTTCCGAGGTCTCCACCGGCTCGGGGTTCACCTCGTAAAAGGTCGCCTTGTCCGGGCTGCCCTCCTCGGTAAAATCGGTCAGCCATTGTACGGACAGGATGCGGGTCGCGCCGGTGCGGTCATCCGCCAGCAACCCCGGCCCGCAATGGTGGTTCGTCAACAGCAGGTGCGGCGCCACAAGGAAGGCGGTGCAGGGAAACGGCCCCGCGTCGGTCTCGGTCCAGAGCATCCCGACCCCGCGCCCCATCTGCCGGAAATCCGCCTGCGGATCGTAGCGCGACACCAGTTCGTTGTTGTATCCCCGGATCGCCACCTCGTCCTGCGCGCCCAGCAATTCGTCCGGCACACCCTCGGCCAGGGCCATCGCTCCGAGAGCCGCGCACAAGACCCCCGCCAGCCATCCCGCAGAGCGCATCTTTGATCCTCCGTCCTCGCTTACCCACAGGAAACCATGGAAGCGCCCCGCCCGTCCATGCCCGATCGCGGTCGTGGAAATCCGCGCGCGTCCCGGCTATGCTGACACCATCCTCGTCGAACTGCCCCGCAGGAGCCCGCCGATGAAAGCCGCCGTCCTCGCCGCCCCCTTCGCGCTGATCGCCGCCCCGCTCTGGGCACAATCCACCGTCACGCTCGACAGCTTCTCGCTGGACCCGGCGCCACAACCGGCACTCTCACCCGAGGCCGAGATGCGCGAGTGCCTCGTGGATCCCGCCGCCTGCGACAGCGCGGAATACTCCGGCGGTGCGACCTTCACCCTCGACGACGTGGTGAACCTCGGCGTCATCGACCGCGAGGCCACCCCGCAGGCCATGCCGCAACCCTCGGCCGAAACCGCCCCCATCGCCGTAACCGACCGCTCCAACGTCGACCCGTTGCCCTCCATCGACCTCGAAATCCTCTTCGCCTACAACTCGGACGACCTCACGCCCGAGGCCATGGGCAAACTCTCCGCCCTTGGCACCGCCCTGCGCGATCCCCGCCTTTCCGACGCGCGCCTGATCTTCATCGGCCACACCGACGCCGTGGGCTCCGTTGCCTATAACACCGACCTCTCCCGCCGCCGGGCCGAGTCCGTGGCGCGCTTTGTCCAGGGCACCATGGGCCTGCCACCCTCACGCCTCGACGCGGTGGGCGTTGGCTTTTCGCGCCTGAAGAACACGCTGGACCCGACCTCCCCGCAGAACCGCCGCGTGCAACTGGTCCTGATCCCCGGCACCTGACTGCCTTTCCCCGACACCGGGCGCCCTGCCCGAAAAACAGGCAGACCCCGCCAAAAATTCCCACTCCAGAAATTTTACCAATTGATAAAATTTCAACCTGTGGCACTCTGAGTTCAACGAACAACAGAAACGTCCAACTGGGAGCCGCCATGACCAGCCCGCTTACCCCCGGCATCGCCGCAGGTCGTCTTGACCCGGAAACGCTGGCGCAGAACTTCGCCGACCTGCACGCGCCCTATGACGGCCACGAGGCCGCCGTGGCCGCCGACCGCTGCTACTTCTGCCACGATGCGCCCTGCATCACCGCCTGCCCCACGGACATCGACATCCCGCTGTTCATCCGCCAGATCTCGACCGGCCAGCCGCAGGCCGCCGCCCGCACGATCCTCGAACAGAACATCCTCGGCGGCATGTGCGCCCGCGTCTGCCCCACGGAAACGCTGTGCGAAGAGGCCTGCGTCCGCGAAACAGCCGAGGGCAAGCCGGTCGAGATCGGCCGCCTGCAACGCTACGCCACCGACACGATGATGGCCGCGAACAGCCACCCCTTCACCCGCGCCGCCCCCACGGGCAAGCGCGTCGCCGTGGTGGGCGCAGGCCCCGCCGGCCTCTCCTGCGCGCACCGTCTGGCGATGCTGGGCCACGACGTCGCCCTCTTCGACGCCAAGCCCAAGCCGGGCGGCCTGAACGAATACGGCATCGCCTCCTACAAATCGACCGAGGACTTTGCCGCCCGCGAGGCCGCATGGCTCATGCAGATCGGCGGCATCACGCTCCACACGGGCCGCACCCTCGGGCAGGACATCACGCTGGGCGAGCTGCAATCCGACTTCGACGCGGTCTTCCTCGGGCTGGGGCTGGGCGCGGTGAACGCTCTGACCTGCGAGGGCAACGACCGCGACGGCGTCACCGACGCCGTCACCTTCATCGCCGACCTGCGGCAGGCCTCGGACCTCTCCACCCTGCCCATCGGGCGCGACGTTGTGGTGATCGGCGGCGGCATGACCGCCGTGGACGCCGCCGTTCAGGCGAAACTGCTCGGCGCGGAAAACGTCACCATTTCCTACCGCCGCAAACAGGCGCAAATGCCCGCCAGCCGCTATGAACAGGACCTCGCCACCTCGAAAGGCGTGCGCATCCTCGCCAACACCATGCCCGTCGCCATCGACGCCACCGGCCTCACGCTGGAATACACCACCTCCGACGGCGGCACCCTCAAGGGCACCGGCGAGACCCTGCACCTGAAGGCCGACCAGGTCTTCCGCGCCATCGGCCAGACCTTCGCCGGGTTCGACGGCCCCGAACTGGAGCGCGGCAAGATCAAGGTCACAGGCCCCGGCCGCACCTCCATCCCCGGCGTCTGGGCGGGCGGCGACTGCACAGCGGGCGAAGACCTCACCGTCGTCGCCGTCGCCGATGGCCGCGACGCCGCCATGGACATCCACGCCACCCTGTCAGGCTCCTGACCCATGGCTTCTTCTTGGTCCAAATACTCACCTTGCGCCCTCGCCGCCGCCACCGCCCTCACCCTGATGGCGACCACGGCACAGGCGGACGTCTTCCGCGTCTCGGAACGCTTCGAGCGCAAGCGCGTCAACATCGACGAAGAAGTCTCGAAAACCGTAGACTGCCCGCGTGGCACCACCCTCACCGGCGGCGGCTACGCGCTCTACAACCTTCCCTCCGACCGGATCGACTTCATGGTGACCGCCTCCTACCCGTTCCAGGACGGCTGGCGGGTCGAGATCCGCAACACCTCCGGCAAACCGCAACCCCTCGCCATGCGCCTCTACGCGCTGTGCCTGTCCACCGAATGAGGAGACCGCAAATGGCTGATCTCACGACCAATTTCCTCGGCATCACCTCGCCCAACCCGTTCTGGCTGGCCTCCGCCCCGCCCACGGACAAGGAATACAACGTCCGCCGCGCCTATGAGGCCGGCTGGGGCGGCGTGGTGTGGAAGACGCTCGGCGCCGAAGGCCCGCCCGTGGTCAACGTCAATGGCCCCCGCTACGGCGCGGTCTACGGCGCCGACCGCCGCCTGCTGGGCCTCAACAACATCGAACTCATCACCGACCGCCCGCTGGAAACCAACCTCGAGGAAATGGCCCGGGTCAAATCCGACTACCCCGACCGCGCGCTGATCGCCTCGATCATGGTCCCCTGCGACGAGGCTTCTTGGAAAGCCATCCTCCCCCGCGTCGCGGAAACCAATGCGGACGGGATCGAGCTGAACTTCGGCTGCCCGCACGGCATGGCCGAACGCGGCATGGGCTCGGCGGTGGGCCAGGTGCCGGAATACATCGAGATGGTCACCCGCTGGTGCAAACAGTACTACGACAAGCCCGTCATCGTGAAACTCACGCCCAACATCACCGACATCCGCCGCCCGGCACAGGCGGCGAAAAACGGCGGTGCGGACGCCGTCTCGCTCATCAACACCATCAACTCGATCACCTCGGTGGACCTCGACCTGTTCGCGCCCGAACCCACCATCGACGGCAAGGGCACGCACGGCGGCTACTGCGGCCCGGCGGTGAAACCCATCGCGCTGAACATGGTGGCCGAGATCGCCCGCGACCCGGAAACCCACGGCCTGCCCATCTCCGGCATCGGCGGCATCACCACATGGCGTGACGCGGCAGAGTTCATGGTCATGGGCGCGGGCAACGTGCAGGTCTGCACGGCGGCAATGACCTACGGCTTCAAGGTCGTACAGGAAATGATCCGCGGCCTGAGCCAATGGATGGATGACAAGGGCTACACCTCGACGGCGGATTTCATCGGCGCGGGCGTGCCCAACGTCACCGACTGGCAGTACCTCAACCTCAACTACATCACCAAGGCCCGCATCAGCCAGGACGACTGCATCAAGTGCGGCCGCTGCTTTGCCGCCTGCGAGGACACGTCGCATCAGGCGATCTGGATGCACGAAGACCGCACGTTCGAGGTCAACGACGCCGAATGCGTCGCCTGCAACCTCTGCGTCGACGTCTGCCCGGTGGAAAACTGCATCACCATGGAACGCCTCGCCCCGGGCACCACGGACCCGCGCACCGGCCGCACCGTCCCCGCCGACTACGGCAACTGGACGACACATCCCAACAACCCGATGGCCAAGGCCGCCGAATGACCGGCTCCTCCCGGAAAAGTCCTCGACGAGGACTTTTCCCCCGCGAAGGCTTTGCGACGCAAAGCCTTCGCCCCCCTCACAGGTGAACGATCAGATCAGAGGTCCGGCAGATGATGACGAACTGCCCGCCGCATTCGATCATGTGAAACCCGCGCCGCGCCACTTCCTCGAACAGCCGCCCACGGCCGACCTCGCGCTCCACATCCCGGACGGCACGGCGCACGATGCCCCCCTCGCGGACAGCCTTCGCCTCGAAGATCTGCCTGAGCCACGGCTCGTTCACGGGATGATTGGACAAATGGACCGGGTGCATGGCGCAACCCTGCCCCGCACAGGGTTGAACCGGCGTGAAGATCACACCGTCAGCATCCGCCGGAACACCTGCTCCAGATGCGCCGCCGCGCCCGCGAAGTCCTGCCCGCCCAGCACCGCCTGCACCTGCACGTCGAAATCCGCGTAATGCTGCGTCTGCGCCCAGATCGAGAACAACAGGTGCCGTGCATCGACCTTTGCCAGCCGCCCCTCGGACACCCAGCGCTCGATCACGCCCGCCGTCTCGTCCACCAGCGCGCGCAATTCTCCCTGCAACACCGGCAGCATCTGCGGCGCGCCCGACAGGATCTCGTTGGCGAACAGCCTGCTTTCACGGGGAAAATCCCGCGCCATCTCCAGCTTGCGCGCGACGTAGGCCAGCAATTCCTCGACCGGATCGCCGCCATGATCCAGCGCCCGCAAGGGGTCCAGCCAGGTCTCCAGCAGCCCATGCAGAAGCGCCTCGTAGATCGCCTCCTTCGAAGGGTAATAGTATAACAGGTTCGGCTTCGACAGCCCGGCCTCCGACGCGATCCGATCCAGCGTCGCGCCCCGGAATCCCGCCTCGGCAAAAACCGTCAGACCGGCCTCCAGGATCGCCGCCCGCTTCTCGCGCTGGATGCGCGTTCCGCCCGCCTTTTGCACCGCCGCCGAATTCTCAACCATTGCCGACCTTACCTGCTCAATTCCTAATCACTTGCCGCGGACCCCGGCAGAATGCTTGACTGACACTCGACCTTTGGTAGCGTTGTTTTGACCGATTGGTCAAATCGCAAGAGACCGCACATCGAACGGTCCAACGGGAGTGTATAAAATGACGGCAATCGCGGCAAACATGACAACCAACGGTGACCGCCTTTGGGACAGCCTCATGGACATGGCCAAGATCGGACCGGGAATCGCGGGCGGCAACAACCGCCAGACCCTGACCGACGCCGATGCCGAGGGCCGCGCCCTGTTCCAGCGCTGGTGCGAGGCCGCAGGCTGCACCATGGCCGTGGACGAGATCGGCAACATGTTCGCCCGCCGCGAAGGCACCGACCCCGACGCCCTGCCCGTCTACATGGGCAGCCACCTCGACACCCAGCCCACCGGCGGCAAATACGACGGCGTTCTGGGCGTGCTCGGCGGCCTCGAAGTGCTGCGCTCCATGAACGACCTCAACATCCGCACCAGGCACCCCATCGTCCTCACCAACTGGACCAACGAGGAAGGCACCCGCTTTGCCCCCGCCATGCTGGCCTCGGGTGTATTTGCCGGGAAACACGACCTGCAATGGGCCTACGACCGCACCGACGCCGAAGGGAAATCCTTTGGCGCGGAACTGGAACGCATCGGCTGGAAGGGCGACGAAAAGGTCGGCCAGCGCAAGATGCACGCCATGTTCGAACTCCACATCGAACAAGGTCCGATCCTCGAGGCCGAGGGCAAGGACATCGGCGTCGTCACCCATGGTCAGGGCCTGTGGTGGCTGCAATGCACCGTGACAGGCAAGGACGCCCACACCGGCTCCACCCCCATGAACATGCGTGTCAACGCGGGGCTCGGCATGGCCCGCATGACCGAGGCCGCGCATCAGATCGCCATGGCCCACCAGCCGCACGCCGTGGGCGCGGTCGGCCATTGCGACGTCTACCCGAACTCGCGCAACGTGATCCCGGGCAAGGTGGTCTTCACCGTCGACTTCCGCTCGCCGGACCTGGGCAAACTCACGTCGATGCGCGAACAATACGAGGCAAAGGCAAAGGAAATCGCCGACGAGCTTGGCCTCGGCCTCGAGATCGAACCCTCCGGCCATTTCGATCCTGTCACCTTCGACGAGGGCTGCGTCACCGCCGTCCGCAACGCCGCCGAACGGCTGGGCCTGAGCCACATGAACATCGTCTCTGGCGCGGGCCACGACGCCTGCTGGATCAACGAGGTCGCCCCCACCGCGATGATCATGTGCCCCTGCGTGGGCGGCCTCAGCCACAACGAGGCCGAGGAGATCTCAAAGGACTGGGCGAAGGCCGGAACAGACGTCCTGTTCCACGCGGTCCTCGAAACCGCCGAGATCGTCGCCTGACCATGACCACGCAGGACCCCTCGATCAACGGCCTCTACGAACGGACGGACCCGCCCGGCCCTTTCGACACGCCGTTGATCGAGACCTGCGAAGCCGCCATGGCCAAGCCCCTGTCACAACTCACATCAGCCGACATGCAGGCGCTTCTGTCCCAAGGCATCGCGCCGGAACACATCGTCCCCCGCGCGCTGCGGGCACTCGCCCTCAACCCGCTGATGGAAGCGCGCCACTACCCCGGCGACCTCTTCGACGCGCTGCTAACGCTGCCCGCCCCCTTCTGGGCAGACAACACCAACCTCTGGACCGAGACCAGCCACCTGCTGGCCAATCTCGACAGTGCCTACGCGCAGGCCACCCGGGGCCGCGAAGCTTTCCTCCACGCCCCCTTCACCCCGGCGGAGGGCGCATCATGAAACTTGGTGATTTGCCCGGCGAAACCATCGTCTATGTCTGTGACGGCGTGTTCACCGGGCAGCGTCCCATGACGCTGTTCCTGTTCACCGACATGGAGCCGCAGGCGCTTTGTGACGCGCAGCACGGCGACGACGAGTCCACCTGCAAGCCGCCGCACCTCGTCTGCCTGGACCACTGCTACGGGATGTTCCGCGAGGGCCTCCCCTGGCTGCCGCAACTGGAACTGGGGGACGCCGCCATCATGGAGGACGGCGAATGGGTGGTGGAGGAATGGTGAAACCGATCAACCACCTCTGCCCGCGTGGCTCAGCGCGGCAGCTTGAACGCCACCGCGAACCCGTCGCCCGGCGCCTCGCTGTCGCCCGCGCCCATCGCCGCGCGCAGCACGCGCTCGGCCTCGGCCATTGTGTCTCCGGGCAGGTTGCCGTCCGCCTCTCCGGCGTTGTGCAGGTCCTGCACGCTGACGGTCAGGCTGTCCTTGCCGTTCTCCTCGGCGGTCTCCAGCATCTTGTCCAGTTCGTGGGCGAGGTGATCCTTGGTGTCGGACATGGGCGTTCTCCTGTGTGCTCCTGCCCAACGCCGCAACGCCGCAGCGGTTCCGCCGACAGGAGGCCGACACAATGATCCGCGTGCTGCCCCTCCTTGCCCTGCTCGCCACGCCCGCCGTGGCCGCGCCGTCGTGGGACTGGCAGCTCACCGCACCCTTTGACCTGACCCGTGCGGTCGAGGTCATGGACATCGACCCGCAGAACCACACGCAATCCGAGATCAACGCCCTCAAGGCGCGCGGCGTCAAACTGATCTGTTACCTTTCCGTCGGCACATGGGAAAACTGGCGTGGCAACCCGCCGCCCGATGCCGTCCTGGGCAAGCAGCTTCCCGACTGGCCCGACGAGCGTTACCTCGACATCCGCCGCCACGACATCCTCCTGCCGATCATGACCGAACGCTTCGAACGCTGCAAAGCCGCAGGCTTCGACGCCGTCGAACCTGACAACATGGACCTGCACAGCAACGACTCCGGCTTTCCCCTGACGTCCGAGGACACCGCCGAATACGTCACCCTGCTGGCCGCCCGCGCCCACGCGCTGGGACTCGAGATCGGGCAAAAGAACGCCCCCGACTTGGCCGCCACTCTCGTGCCGCTGATGGACTTCGCCATCCTCGAATCCTGCTTCGAATACGGCTGGTGCCAGCAGTTCCAACCCTACATCGACGCCCGCAAGCCCGTCTTCGCCGCCGAATACTCCCGCCCCCGGCCCAAGCAATGCGAGGCCGCCGCCCGCTACGGCGTCTCGCTGATCTACAAGGACCGCGACCTCACCCGCCGCCTGCGCACCTGCGAGGATGTGAAATGACCCGACTTCTGGCCCTCCTGCTGACCCTCGCCACGCCCCTGGCCACAGAAACCGCTGCCGAAACCATCAAGGTGAAAAAGGTCGACTTCCCCCTGCCCCTAGGCATGGCGGAGAACCTCCCCGCCGACGTGCCGCAGACCGAGGTCTACGTCACCGACGACTCCTGCTACTACTACCGCCGCGACGGCGCGTTCCACTTCCTCGGGTGCGTCGGATGAGGCTACCGTTGTCCACCCCCAACCAACGCAAGTCTGTTCCGGAACCCCGCCCCGGGCTTGACGCGGGGCCTCGCACCCGCCGCGCCCCCTCGGCCCCGCCCCGGCCTTGCGCCGGGGCCTCCGCCCTTTGCCACCGCACGGCGCAAAACACAGACAAGCACCGTCGCCACAAACCCCAAGGCCCCGGGACCAGCCCGAGGCGGGGTTCACTTCCTGTTAACCCAAAATCGCCAACCTCGCCGCGTGACCCACTTCGTCTACATCATGGCCTCGCGCCCGAATGGCGCGATCTACATCGGGCGCAGCAGCAACCTGCGCTCCCGGGTCGAGGCGCATCGTGCAGGCCTCTGGCAGCACACAGCGAAAAACAAGATCAGGACCCTCGTCTGGTTCGAACCACACGAGGACTTCTCCACATCCCTCCACCGCGAACGCACGCTCAAACGCTGGCGCCGCGCGTGGAAGAACCAACTCATCACCGAGTTCAACCCCAACTGGAAAGACATGACACACGCCCTTCCCTGACCGCGGGCCAAGGCCCCGGCACAGGGCCGGGGCGTGCGTCCACACACAGGGAGCACCAGACATGACCACCACCGTCATCAAGAACGGCACCGTCACCACCGCAGACCTTTCCTACAAGGCCGACGTCCTCATCGAGGGCGGTAAGATCATCGAGATCGGCGACAACCTCTCCGGTGACACGGTGCTCGACGCCACCGGCTGCCACGTCATGCCCGGCGGCATCGACCCGCACACCCATCTGGAAATGCCCTTCATGGGCACCTATTCCAGCGACGATTTCGACACCGGGACACAGGCCGCGCTGATGGGCGGCACCACCATGGTGATCGACTTCGCCCTGCCCTCGCCCGGTCAGGGCCTGCTGGATGCGCTGCAAATGTGGGACAACAAATCCACCCGCGCGCATTGCGACTACTCCTTCCACATGGCCGTGACATGGTGGGGCGAGCAGGTCTTCGACGAGATGAAGACCGTGATCGACACCCGCGGCATCACCACCTTCAAGCACTTCATGGCCTATAAGGGCGCGCTGATGGTGAACGATGACGAGATGTACGCCTCCTTCAAACGCCTGGGCGAACTCGGCGGCATCGCCATGGTCCACGCGGAAAACGGCGACGTGGTGGCGGAACTCTCGGCCAAGCTGCTGGCCGAAGGCAACACCGGCCCCGAGGCCCACGCCTATTCCCGCCCCCCGCAGGTCGAAGGCGAGGCCGCCAACCGCGCCATCATGATCGCCGACATGGCGGGCGTGCCTTTGTACATCGTGCACGTCTCCTGCGAAGAGGCGCACGAGGCCATCCGCCGCGCCCGCCAGCAGGGCAAGCGCGTCTGGGGCGAACCGCTCATCCAGCACCTGACGCTGGACGAAAGCGAATACTTCAACGCCGACTGGGACCACGCCGCGCGCCGCGTCATGTCGCCCCCCTTCCGCAACCAGAAACATCAGGACTCGCTTTGGGCGGGCCTCATGTCCGGCTCGCTCTCAGTCGTCGCCACCGACCACTGCGCCTTCACCACCGATCAGAAACGCTACGGCGTCGGTGACTTCACCAAGATCCCCAACGGCACCGGCGGGCTCGAGGACCGCATCCCCATGCTCTGGACCCACGGCGTCGGCACCGGCCGCCTGACCCCCGAGGAATTCGTCGCCGTCACCTCCACCAACATCGCCAAGATCCTCAACTGCTACCCGCGCAAGGGCGCGATCCGCGTGGGCTCCGACGCCGACATCCTCGTCCTCGACCCCAACAAGGAAAAGACCATCTCGGCCAGCACCCAGACCTCTGCCATCGACTACAACGTCTTCGAGGGCCAGAAGGTCAAAGGCCTCCCCCGCTTCGTCCTGACCCGCGGCCACGTCGCCGTCACCGACGGCACGCTCACCTCGCGCGAGGGTCACGGCGAATTCGTCGCCCGCACGCCCAACACGCCGACCAACACCGCGCTCAGCAAATGGAAGGCCCTCACCTCCCCGCGCCCCGTCGAACGCACCGGCATCCCGGCAACGGGGGTCTGAGCCGCCCATGCCGCCCCTCCGCGAGAGCCTCATGGACTACGTCCTGCTCTGCTTCGTGACCACCGCCCTCGCGGCGATGGTCACCGGCGGCGCCACCGGGCTGCTCGCGGGGCTGGCGGAGCTTTTCCTCAGACCATGGAGCGGTATCCCCTCCGGCCTCGTTCTCCCTGTGGCCTTCGCCACCTTCGGTGCGCTGCTGGGGCTGGTGGCGGCGGCGATCACCTTCCTGCCCGCCGTCCTGACCGGCTGGCTGGCCTGGCACCCCCTGCGCCATCACAGGGTCCGCCTGCCGGCCACCGTCACCCTCTGGACCCTCGCCGCCGCCCTGACCGCCGCCGGACTGCTGCCCATTGCGATCCCCTTCATCCTGATCGGCGGCCTCGCAGCCCTGCCAATCGCCCGCCGCACTCACCACAAGATGATGCAGTTCACCACAGCGCAGGCCACACCATGACCCACCCCTCCGCCCTGCGCGCGCCCCTGCTTCTTCTTGGCCCAAATACTCACAGCAACCGCGCCGCACACGCCACGCCGGAGGCGCAGCCATGAACGAAATCGACTGGGCCCTCCTCACCGCCATCGCCTCGCTGATCGTCTCCGGCGGCACCGCCCTTTGGGCCGCCGCCCTTCAGCGCACCGTCTCCGTCAACGACCGCAAACGCTTCATGCGCGAGAGCATCACCACCCTGCACGACACCCTCCAGGACCCACGCTTCCGCGACAGCCGCGAGCGGTTCAAGGAACACCGCGCCACGCCCTACGCCGAACTCTCCGACTACGCCAAATCCGACGCCCGCCGCATCCTGTCGGTCTACGGCGTCATCGCCCGCATGGTGCGACACGACGCCATCGACACCAAGCTCTTCCAGGACTTCTGGGAAGGCGCCCTGCTGCGCGACTGGGACCGGCTGACCCTGTTCGTCGAAGGCGAACGCGCCCGCAACAATGCCCCCACCCTGTTCAAGGCGACCGAGGACCTCGTCGCCTGTTGCGTAAAGGACCTGTCCGCATGAAACCCCTACTGACCGCCCTCCTCCTCCTGCCCACCGTCACGCTGGCCGAGACCTACGGCAACACCGCCGGCTGCAACCGCGTGAACGGCCAGCCCGAAGGCAGCGACTCCGTCGCCATCTTCCGCCCCGGCGAAAACCTCGAATTCTGGGAAAGCACCTGCCCCATCACCGGCTTCACCATGGTCGGCGCGGGCGCCACCGTCGTCACCGTGCAATGCTCCGGCGAAGGCGACACGTGGGAGGCCTACTACATGCTGGAAACCACCGAAGACGACGGCTTCACCCTCTACCCCGAGGACAACCCCGACGCCCGCACCGCCCTCGCCCGCTGCGACTGACCGCCATGCTCCGCGCCCTCCTGCCCATCCTGAGCCTCACCCTCGCCGCCTGCGCCAGCAGCGCGACGGAACTCGCTCTGTCCGTCGGCCCGACAGGCGCGTCCGGCAGCTTCGACCCCGGCAACGGCCAGCTCACGCTCGACCTCACCGACACCACCTGCACCGCCCGCCTATCGCCCACCGCCTCCGCCTCCCCGGCGGCCCCGCTCCTCTCCGGTACGCTCACCTGCCGCGACGGGCGCAAGGGCACGGTCCAACTGGCCCGCCGCCACGCGCCGACCGCCACCTACAGCGGCCCGGTAGAACTCGGCCCCATGACGACCCGCCTCACCTACGGCCCCCCGCCCCCACAGGTGCAGGACCCGCTATGACCCGCCCCGACCCCGCACCCGCTGTCACATATCCGCGCCTTGACCATGGCCCGCCCGACACGGACACCAATCACCGCACCCGACACGACCCAGACCACCGGAGCCCCACCGCATGACGTCCACCCCGGTCATCCAGGCCAAGAACCTCGACCTCACCTTTCAGACCAATGACGGCCCGGTGCACGCGCTCAAGGACGTGTCCCTCGACATCCCCAAGGGCGCCTTCGTCTCCTTCATCGGCCCGTCGGGCTGCGGCAAGACGACATTCCTGCGCTGCATGGCGGCCCTCGAACACCCCACCGGCGGCACGCTGACCGTGAACGGCATGACCCCCGACGACGCCCGCAAGGCCCGCGCCTACGGCTATGTCTTCCAGGCGGCGGGGCTGTACCCCTGGCGCACCATCGGGCGCAACATCGCCCTGCCGCTGGAAATCATGGGCTACTCAAAGGCCGAGCAGCAAAAGCGCATCGCCAAGGTCCTAGACCTCGTGGAACTCGCAGGGTTCGAAAAGAAATTCCCTTGGCAGCTGTCCGGCGGGATGCAGCAACGCGCCTCCATCGCCCGCGCGCTGGCCTTCGACGCCGACATCCTCCTGATGGACGAACCCTTCGGCGCGCTCGACGAAATCGTCCGCGACCGCCTGAACGAGGAACTCCTCAGCCTCTGGGACAAGACCGGCAAGACCATCGCCTTCGTCACCCACTCCATCCCCGAGGCCGTCTACCTGTCGACCCATATCGTCGTCATGTCCCCGCGCCCGGGCCGCATCACAGACGTGATCGAAAGCCCCCTGCCGCGCGAACGCCCCCTCGACATCCGCGACACGCCCGAATTCATCGAAATCGCCCACCGCGTCCGCGAAGGCCTCCGCGCGGGGTATCAGGAATGACCCCACCACCGGCCATGATTTTTCGCAGAAAAATCGCCCCCACCCCGGGACAGCGAACATGAGCACCGCCTTCCTCTCATGGCTCGCCGCCGCCATGGCCGTCTTCCTCGCGGCCTCGGCCACGCTGCGCCAGCACGTCGACGATGGCCGCTGGCTCACGCTCGTCGGCGCGCTCGCCCTCTATACCCTCGGCAACCTCATGATGGTCCGCCTCATGCGCGAAAGCGGCATGACCGTCGCCATCTCGCTGTCTGCAGTGCTGCAACTGGTGCTCGCCGCCGCCGTGGGCCTCGTGCTCTTTCACGAACGCCCCACAGCGCTGCAAACCGCCGGCATCGCCCTTGGCGTCGTCTCGGTGGCCCTGATCCTCTGGCCGGGCGGAGGCCGCACCTGATGCCCCACCGCATACGCCCCGCCACGCCCGCCGATGTCGCCGCCTGCGCCCGCATCGTGCACGACTGGGAGCGCGCCACGGGCTATATCACCGACACCCCGCCGCTGGACGTGCTGGAAACGCTCATCGCCGCCGCCCTGCCCGAACGCGACCTCTACGTCACGGGCGATCCGGTGGACGGCTACCTCTCCATCGACCCGGGTCTGGGCAAGATCGGCGCGATCTACCTTGAAAACCCCGGTCAGGGCACCGGTAAACGCCTGCTCGACCTCGCCAAGCATGGCCGCGACCACCTCTGGCTGACGGTCTACCTGCCCAACACCCGCGCACAGGCCTTCTACACGCGCGAAGGCTTCACCCGCACCGAAGAAATCCCCACCGAAAGCGGCCGCCCCGCCATGTACCGCATGGACTGGCACCGCGAAGGACCGACCACATGACGCCCCCGCACGACACCATCCCGCCGACCGACCTGCGCGACCTCGCCGTCGCCCTCGCACCTCCGGCCACCCTGATCCGCCGCGCCACCGAGGCCGACATCCCCACCTGCGCCGCCATGGTGGAACGCTGGCTCGCCGACTGCCTCTGGGTCCCCGAGGGCATCACCACCGCGCATGTCACCGCCCGCGTGACGGGCGCCATCCGCCAGCACACCGTGCTCGTCGCGGGCGACCCGGTCGAGGCCTTCCTCTCCCTCGACACCACCAGCCACGAGGTGCGTGGCCTCTTCTCCACCCGCGAGGGCCAGGGCCGCGCCACCGAACTGCTCGACCTCGCCAAACAGGGCCGCAACTTCCTGTTCTTCAACGCCCCCACCCTCAGCGCGCCCGTGCAGATGTTCTTCCGCAGCCAGGGGTTCGTCCCGATCGGCGGCCCCGCCCCCATGGCCGGATACCCGGTCGCAGGCCTGCGCATGGAATGGTGGAGAGAGGCATGAGACACATCCCCCCCCTCCTCGGCGTCATCGCCGCCCTGATCGCGGTCTGGTACATCGCCGTCGTGCCGATGAACGTGCAGGAAACCCTGACCAACGCCGAACGCGCCGGGGCCACCGTCAGCCCCGCCACCGCCGTGGAACGCCGCGACATGGGCAACCTCGCGCTGGTCGCCCGCAACCCCGACCTCCTCGGTGACAGCTGGTCCCTCGACCGCCCCCGCCTGCCCGCACCGCACCAGGTGCTCTCGGAACTCTACCAATCCACCATCGCCGAGGAACTCACAGGCCGCCGCGGCCTCGTGAATTCCGGCACGCTGTCGAACCGGGGCCTCCTCTACCACGCCCTCGTCACCCTGAACGCCACCGCCGTGGGCTTCCTCATCGGCACCGGCCTCGGCATCCTGCTGGCCATCGGCATCGTGCATAGCCGCACCATGGACATGTCCGTCATGCCCTGGGCCATCGTCTCCCAGACCATCCCCATCGTGGCGCTGGCCCCCATGATCATCGTCGTCCTCTACTCCGTCGGCATCCAGGGCCTGCTGCCAAAGGCCGTCATCTCCGCCTACCTCTCCTTCTTCCCCGTGGTCGTCGGCATGGTCAAAGGCCTGCGCTCCCCCGACCACATGCAGATGGACCAGATGAAGACCTGGTCCGCCACGCCCCGAGACACGCTGCTGAAACTGCGCCTGCCCGCCTCCGTCCCCTACCTCTTTGCCTCGCTCAAGATCGCCATCGCCGCCTCCCTCGTCGGCGCCATCGTCGGCGAACTCCCGGTGCAAAAAGGCGGCCTCGGCGCGCGCATGCTGGCGGGCAGCTACTACGGCCAGACCGCCCAGATCTGGGCCGCGCTCCTGATGGCCGCAGGCCTCGCCGCCACGCTGGTCTGGGCCATCGGCGCCGTGGAACGCCGCACCCTGGCAAAGATGGGAATGGCCCAATGACCCAGACCAAGCAAAACTCTACAAGCGTCTTCTTGGCCCAAATACTCACCTCCGCCCCCGACACAGCGACCTTCGCCGGAGGCCACGCATGACGCTCATCCTCACCGCCCTCGCCCTCTGGGCCGCAGGCTTCGCGCTGAACGTGGCCCTCGCCAACGGCTCCGCCCGTGACACGCAGGTCGTCCGCCTCGCCGTGCCGCTGATCTTCGGCGCGACGCTCCTCGCCATGTGGGAACTCATCGTGCGCGGCGCCGAGGTCCCCACGGTGATCCTCCCGCCCCCCAGCCAGATCGCGCAAAGCTTCGCGGCCAACCTCGGCCTGCTCTGGGGCGACTTCACCCAGACCATCCTCAAGGGCGCTCTGGCGGGCTACCTCATCGGCAACACCGCCGCCGTCCTGACCGCGCTGCTCATCGACCGCTCCGACTGGCTGCGCAGGGGCCTGCTCCCCTTGGGCAACTTCATGGCCGCCCTGCCCATCGTCGGCACCGCGCCGATCCTCGTGATGTGGTTCGGCTTCGGCTGGCAATCCAAGGCCGCCGTGGTCGTCCTCATGGTCTACTTCCCCATGCTGGTGAACACCGTCGCTGGCCTGTCCGAGACGACGAGCATGCAACGCGACCTCATGCGCACCTACGCCGCCAGCCACATCCAGACCCTGACCGCGCTCAGGCTCCCCGCAGCCCTCCCCTTCATCTTCAACGGGCTGAAGATCACGACGACACTGGCCCTCATCGGCGCCATCGTGGCGGAATTCTTCGGCTCCCCCACGCTGGGCCTCGGCTTCCGCATCTCCACCTCGATCGGACAACTCGACCTCGCCATGGTCTGGTCCGCGATCCTCACTGCCGCTTTGGCAGGCACCGCCTTCTATGGCCTCATGGCACTGCTCGAAAAACGTGCAACCTTCTGGCACGCCAGCCAACGCAAACGCTAACCTGTTCCCAATCCCCCGACGCAGAATCGGGGGCAAACAAACCCAAGGAGGTTCCCATGAAATCCATCTTCACCACTGCCTCGGCGCTCGCGCTCATGGCCACGCAGGCGCTCGCCGCCGACGACGTGACGCTCCAGCTCAAGTGGGTCACGCAGGCCCAGTTCGCAGGCTACTACGTCGCCCTCGACCAGGGGCTCTACGAGGCCGAAGACCTCAACGTCACCATCCTCCCCGGCGGCCCGGACATCGCACCGACGCAGGTCATCGCGGGCGGCGGCGCGGACGTCATCGTCGAATGGATGCCCGCAGCACTGGCAGCGCGTGAAAACGGCCTGCCGCTGGTGAACATCGCCCAGCCGTTCAAATCCTCCGGTATGATGCTGACCTGCTGGGGCGACGTCGGCATCGACGGCCCCGACAGCCTCGCCAACCGCACCCTCGGCGTCTGGTTCTTCGGCAACGAATACCCCTTCCTGTCGTGGATGAACACGCTGGGCATCAAGACGGACGGCAAGGCCGAAGGCTCCGTCGAAGTCCTCAAACAGGGCTTCAACGTCGACCCGCTGATCCAGCGCCAGGCCGACTGCATCTCGACCATGACCTACAACGAATACTGGCAGGTCATCGACAGCGGCATCACGCCCGAGGAACTGGTCACCTTCAAATACCAGGACCAGGGCGTCGCCACGATGGAGGACGGCCTCTACGTGCTCGAGGACAAGCTCGGCGACGCAGCCTTTGAGGACAAGATGGCCCGCTTCGTGAAGGCGTCGATGGCCGGCTGGAAATGGGCCGAGGAGAACCCCGAAGAGGCGGCCATGATCGTCCTGGACTACGACGAGACCGGCGCCCAGACCGAGGAACACCAGATGCGCATGATGGGCGAAGTGGCCAAGCTGACGGCAGGCTCCAACGGCGCCCTGGACGAGGCCGACTACCAGCGCACCGTCGACACGCTGATGTCCGGCGGCTCCGACCCGGTGATCACCAAGGTGCCCGAAGGCGCATGGACCCACGCCATCACCGACAAGGCGCTTCAATAAAGAAAGGTTTCGCCGCCTGACGGCGGCGACCAGCCGGGGGAGGCTCTGCCTCCCCCGGACCCCCTCCGAGGGTATTTAGATCAAGATGAAGGCAGGAGGCGCGCGCTTTGCCCTTCATCTTGATCCAAATACCCTCGGGGGAGTCTGAGCGGGACGCGCAGACGGGGGCAGAGCCCCCACCCGGCGTGGGCGCAGCCCGCGCTCCCCTGTGCGCGCATCCGCGCGCTCCGCGTGGGAACAGCCGCCTAGCGCCGCCCCAGCACGATGCCCTGCCCGGCCTGCGCGGGCCGCTCCAGCGCGCCGTGCGCCTGCCCGATCCGCTCCAGCCGCGCAGCCACCTCCGGCACCCATGCCTCCGGTCGCCGGGTCTCCAGATTGAAGCCCAGCATCTTCACCTCGTTCGTCGCCGCCACCGCGCCGTCAGCGGTCAGCACCCGATGAAACAGGATGAACCGCTTGGCGTCCCACGCCAGCACTTGCGTCTCGATGGCAAAAGCATCTCCCTCCGCCAGTTCCGCGCCGTAGGTCACGTGGTTTTCCACGATGACGTATTCATGCCCGCCCCGATCCGGCATCCGCAGCGGATCGTTGATCCAGTTGAAGAATGCCCAATTCGCCTGGTCGCAGGCGGCGAGGTACATGGCCATGTTCATGTGCCCGTACTCGTCGACCCAGTCCCCCGGCACCACGCCCTCGACCAGCCGCAAGGGAGCCTCCACGGCCCCGGTCCAGTCGTGGAATATCTCGACCGTCTCGATCATCGCCCCGTCCACTCCGGCTTGCGCTTCTCCATGACCGCCGCCACGCCTTCCTTCGCGTCCGCGCTGGCATAGATCCGGCCATAGGCCGACAGGTCCCCCGCCCGCATCCGGCGAAACGCATCCTCCACGCACAGCCCCTCCGTCGCCCGGTCGATCTCCTTGATCGCCCGCAAGCTGAGCGGCGCGCAGGCCGCCACCCGCTCGGCCAAGGCCCGCGCCGCCTCCATCAATCCGTCCGCAGGAACCACTTCGTTCACCAGCCCCCAGCGCGCCATTTCCTCGGCCGAGGCGCGGCGGCCGGTCATCATCATCTCCATCGCCACGGCGCGCGGCAGGCGGCGCGGCAGGCGGATCACCCCGCCCGAATCCGGCACCAGCCCGATGGCCGCCTCCGTCAGCGCAAACTCCACGCCCTCCGCCGCCACCACCATATCCGCGCTCAACACCAGCTCGAACCCGCCGCCCAGCGTCGTCCCGTTCACCGCCGCGATCACCGGCTTGGTCAGGCCCCAGTACTCCGTCAGACCGGCAAAGCCGCCGACACCCATGTCCGCCACCGGGTCCTCGTCCGCCTTCAGATCCCATCCGGCGGAAAAGAACCGCCCCCGCGCCGTGATGATCCCCACCGACAACCCGTCGTCCTTCTGCAACCGCGCAAAGGCATCGCCCAGCGCCCGCGAGGTCGCCGCATCCATGGCGTTCACCTTGCCACGCTCCAGCGTGATCTCCAGCACGCGGCATCGCGCCTCGACCGTCACATCCATCCCTGGCCCTCCTGTTTCCCCCGACGGTCCCCCAACGCGCGCCCCCGCGCAACCCCGCATCTGTGCCCAAAAACCGGGCATCCCCCGAACGCCGCCCGCCGCAGACCCGGCCCGCCCCTGTTCCCCCGGCCCACGCCCCCTATACTTGTCCGCAAAACCGGAAAGACGCGCCATGACCACAGCCCCGACCGCCCTGACGAACCGCCTGCGCGACCTGCTCATGCGCCTCTACAAGGACCGCGACCCCGAGGAGCTGGCCCACGCGGTCACCGCCGCCTTCTGGCCCGAGGGTCACAAACCCCGTGGCCGCGCCCGCAAACCGCTCAACACGCTCTGGAGCCAAAAGGACGCCCTGCTCATCACCTACGGCGACAGCCTGATGGACGGCGTCTACAAACCGCTCGACCTGCTGCGCGACTTTCTCGACCAGAACCTCAAGGGCGTGGTGAACGGCGTCCACATCCTGCCGTTCTTTCCCTTCACCTCCGACGATGGCTTCGCCGTCACCGACTACACCAAGGTCAATCCGACGCTCGGCGACTGGCCCGACATCCAACGCATCGGCGAGGACTGGCACCTGATGTCCGACCTCGTCCTCAACCACGTCTCCAGCCAGGGGACATGGTTCAACGCCTACCGCCAGGGCCAGAAACCCTATGATGAATTCTTCTTCGAAGCCTCCCCCGACGACGACCTGTCGATGGTCGTCCGCCCCCGCATCACCCCCCTGCTGCAGGAAATCGAAACCGCCCAAGGCACCAAACACGTATGGTGCACCTTCTCCCACGACCAGGTCGACCTGAACTTCAAGAATCCCGAGGTGCTGCTGGAGATCATCCGCATCATCCGCCTGCACGTCGACATGGGGGTCAAGATCATCCGCCTCGACGCCGTGGCCTTCGTCTGGAAGGAGCCGGGCACGCCCTCGATCCACTTGCCGCAGACCCACGCCATCGTGCAACTGCTCCGCGTGCTGGCGGACTTCGCGCAGGAACCCGTGGTCCTGCTCACCGAAACGAACGTCCCCAAGGCCGAGAACCTCAGCTACTTCGGCCAGCTGAACGAGGCCCACTGGATCTACAACTTCCCGCTGCCGCCGCTGATCCTGCACGCCATGCTGTCGGGCGACGCGCATTACCTGTCCAACTGGATGCGCGCCATGCCGCCCGCGCCGCAGGGCTGCGCCTACCTGAACTTCACCGCCTCCCATGACGGCATCGGGATGCGCCCCGCCGAGGGGCTGCTCCCGGACGAGGAAATCGCCAGGATGATCTCCACCGTCATGGATTCCGGCGGCCGCGCGTCGATGCGCGCCCTGCCGGACGGCGGCACCGCCGTCTACGAACTGAACGCCACCTTCTTCTCGGCCACCGCCCGCACGTACAAGGGCGACACGGACCACCACCTCGCGCGCTTCATTGCCTCGCAAACCATCGTCATGTCGCTCGAAGGCGTCCCAGCCTTCTACATCCACGCCATGCTGGCCACGGAAAATGACCTCGACGGCGTCACCCGCCGCCAGATGAACCGCGCCATCAACCGCCACCGCTGGGACTACCCGGAGCTGCGCGCGCTGCTGAAGGACCCCGCCAGCCCGCAATCGCAGGTCCTCACCGCCCTCTCCGACCGGCTGAAGATCCGCGCGAAACAACCCGCCTTCCACCCCAACGCGACGAACTTCACTCTCGCCCTCGACGACCGCGTCTTCGCCGTCTGGCGGCAGGCCCCCGACCGCTCGCAATCCATCTTCGCCCTGCACAACGTCAGCGCCGACACGGTGGAGCTGCCCCCCAAGGCCATGAACCTGATCGCCGACGAAGACTGGACCGACCTCCTAACCAAAGAAACCCTCCACCCGGAAACCGACGGCGTGACGCTGGCCCCCTACCAGTGCCGCTGGATCACCAACCGGGGGTAAAGCCCCGAGCCGCCGCCGCGCCCTCCCCCTTGCTCCCGTAAAACCGACAGCCTCTCCCCGGCTCCAGACCGCGCACCGGTCGTGACCGTGGCAGGGGGCTCTGCCCCCCGTCCCGTTCCGGGACTCCCCCGAGGGTATTTGAAAAACCAAAGAAGCAGGGGCGCGCGCCCTTGCCCTTCATCTTGATCCAAATACCGCGGGGGAGTCTCCCGGCACGGGAGACGGGGGCAGAGCCCCCACTTCGGCACATACTGCGAGTCAGCGAAGCGGCGGACAAACCATCGCCAAGCTTCCGGGCAGGGGCACGGTGCCCAATTGGTCAGGCGGGGACGCAGGCGTACCGCCCCCCTCGCGCCCGAGATGTTTATTTCAGACTCCTGCCCCCCGCCCTCTTGCGGGCCGCATCGCACCACCACACCTGAGCCGAACCGCCCCGTGCATCCCGCACGGGGCCTTACCGTGTGAAGATCAAATGCTCGACATATGGGCGCCGCTGCTCGGCGGTCTCGTGCTTCTCGTGGTCGGTGGTGACGTGCTGGTGCGGGGGGCGGTTGACGTGGCCCGCCGCCTAGGTGTCTCGCCCCTGATGATCGGCCTTGTGCTGGTGGGCTTCGGCACCTCGCTGCCAGAGCTGGTGACCTCGGTCCGCGCCGCGCTGACGGGCGCGCCGGGCATCGCCTACGGCAATATCGTGGGCTCCAACATCGCCAATATCCTGCTGATCGGCGGCCTCTCGGCGCTGCTGTTCCCGATTGCGGTCTCCCCCGCCGGGCTGAAGCGGGATGCCACGGTCATGGTCGCCGTGGCGGCGGCCTTCGCCGTGCTCAGCTTCGTGCTGGACATGGGCCGCCTGCCGGGCCTCCTCTGCGTCGGCGCGCTGATCGCCTACGTGGTGCTGGTCTACAGCCAGGAACGCACCGCGCCCACCATCGAGGACGATGCCCTGCCCCCGGGCCCCATCCTCTGGCCCTTGGCTCTGACCTTCGGCGGCCTTGCCATGATTGTCGCGGGCGGCACCTACCTCGTGTCCGGCGCCGTCTCGCTGGCCGAATCCGCCGGCATCTCGCAGGAGGTCATTGGCCTCACCATCGTCGCGGTCGGCACCTCGCTGCCAGAGCTGGTGACCTCGGTCATCGCGGCCCTGCGCAAACAGGGCGACGTGGCCTTCGGCAATATCGTCGGATCGAACATCTACAACATCCTCGGCATCGGCGGCATCACCGCCCTCAGCGCGCCATCCGAAGTGCCGGCCCAGATCGTCACTCTCGACAATCTGGTCATGCTGGCCGTCTCGGCCCTCTTCGTCATCTTCGCCAAGACCGGCCTGCGCATCTCGCGCCGCGAAGGGGCCGTGCTGCTGGCAGGATACGCCGCCTATATCGGCCTGCTCGTGACCTGATCCACGTCAGGGGGGACGGCACCCTGTCTCCCCTGACGGTCTCCGCCATGGAAGCGCGAGCCCCACGCCAATCGACAGCATCGTACCTGCAGCCGCCACGGGGACCGACGGGTCGGCGGGCGGGCGATGCGCGGCACGCGCGAGTCCCGTCCCCGACCCGGCCCATCATTAACCATTTTTCCGCGCCGCAGCGCAGAAAGGTTACCAACCGGCCGTTTAACCGGGGCAAACCGGCCGGTTTACCCCTTACAGACCGGAAAGCTGCGTTACCAAACGGTTATACCCTTGTGGCTCGTACCGCCCAGCCCCCCATACCTGCCCAGCGCACGCGGCCTTAACCCGTGCGCCCGGTGCATTAACCTTAACGGTCGTTCATCAAAACGCCTTGGCCACGAATTCCTCGTTGTCCGCTGCCACGATTCCCCGCAACTCACCGATCAGGCCCGCATCCGCCGCATTCACCCGGCTCCAGTTCGGGATGAACGGCGCCTCGTTGGGTTTCGCAAGGAACACATGCCCCGCCGCCATGATGTTCTCGGCGAACATCTCGATGGTCTTCTCCTCGCGGTGCCGGTCCAGCGTCAGCCCGTTCATCCGCGCATCGTTGTCGTAAAATTCCAGCAAATCCAATGCGATCCGGTAATAAGTCGCCTTCAGCGTCCGAAAGGTATTAGCCGAGAACAGCGTCCCGTCCGCCGCCAGCTTGCGAAAGATCGCCTTGCAGATGTCCGTCGACATGCGGTTCAGACCGGATTTCGCATCCTCTTCGCCCACGTCCTGATGCTTGTGGTCATAGGCATCCGCGATCTCCACCTGGCAGACAGAATGCCGCCCGGAATTCCGCCAAACCTCTGACAACACACCAATTTCCAGCCCCCAGTCCGAGGGGATGCGCAGATCCGGCACCAGCCCGGTGCGCAGGGCGAACTCCCCCGACAGCGGGTAGCGGAAGGCCCGCAGGTAGTCGATGTAGTCGCGATCCCCGATCACCTTCTTCAGCGCGATCAGCAGCGGCGACACCAGCAGCCGCGTCACCCGCCCGTTCAGCTTGCCGTCGCCGATGCGCGGATAGAACCCCTTTGACAGCTGATAGCGAAAGTTCGGATTGACCACGGGATAGACCAGCCGCGCCAGCATATCCTTTTGATAAGTCACGATATCACAGTCATGCAGCGCCATGACCGAGGTATCCGCGCAACCGATCATGTAGCCCATGCAGGTCCACATGTTCTTGCCCTTGCCCGGCTCCTCGGGCGCAAGCCCAAGGCCTTCGAGCTTGTCCATGTAGGCCTTCATGCGCGGGCTGTCGTTCCACAGCACCACATGCTCCTGCGGCAGCACCGAGAAAAAGTCCTTCGCCCGCCGGAACTGGTCCTCGTCGGCGCGGTCCAGCCCGATGATGATCCGGTGCAAGTAGCTGACTTCGCTCAATTCCTTGAGGATGTTTGCCAGCGCCGGCCCCTCCAGCTCGGAAAACAGCGAGGGCAGCACCAGCGAGATCTTCCGCGTCTGCGCGTAGCTTTCGATCTCGTAGACCAGTTCTTCGATGGGCCGCTGGCGGAGATTGTGAAACTGGGCAATGTTGCCGTTCTGGTGAAAATCCGCCATGGGTCAGTCCTTCTCGATCTCGTTCAACAGGGCCAGGACCGCCTCGGCCCAGCCCTCCGGCCCCGGCGCCTCTGTGCGCCGGATATGCCCGTCTTCCTCGCCGTCCATCGGCGGCAACCCGGTGCCCTGATCGTTGCGCACGATCACCCCGTAATCTGCCGTCTCCAGCATCTCGCGGTCGTTGGGCGCGTCGCCCAGCGCAATCGTCACCGTCGCCCCCAGCATGTCCATGACCTCGCGCATGGCGTCCGCCTTCGTGCGTCCCAGAGACAGCGTGAGGAACCGCCCGCCATGGCGCGCGCTGACCCCGTACATGCCCAGCATCGCCTTGAAATGGCTCAGTTCCGCATCGGTCCCGGTCCAGGACCCCGGCTCGGAATACATCCGCTGGCGCGCCAGTGCGGCGGCCTCCTCCGACAGGCCCGTCAGCTCAGCCACCCGCGCCTCGGAGACATCGCCAAAGCCTTCGAACACCGCCCGCAACTCGGTGGGCACATCCTGCAGCGCCTGCCTGATCCGGGCATAGTCCGCCCCGCCCGAGATCGCCTCGCCGGGGCGGTACAGCCCCGCGCCGTTCTCGACGATGGCGGGTGTGTCGCCCAGATCCAGTGCGTCGTGAAGCACCGCCACCTCGGCGGCGGTTTTCGAGGTCGCCAGCACCACCGGCACCCCGCGTGCCTTCAACGCCTCCAGCGCGGGTCGCGCGGCCTCCCAGGAATAGGACCCGTGGTCCAGCAGCGTCCCGTCCAGATCGGTGAAAACAACCAGCCCCATGGTGCCCCCTCGTTACGTGCCTTCACCAACTATGCCCAACCGGGGACCGGACAACCACCCCTGATGCTGCATTGCGGCGAAATTCACGCCCAGTGCACGGTAACGTCTGTCTCGACCCTTCGTTCCGCGACACGGCGCGCGTTGGGAATGTCGTTGCCCAGCGCCTTCTCGCGGGCGCGCGCCGCGTCGAACCCGAACCCCAGCCAGCGCGCAATCAGGCGTCGCTCCAACTCCTCCACCGGCACGTCGAGGAACACGGACACGTCCCACAGCGCGCCCAGATCGCGCCAGCCCTCTTCGTCCAGACACAGGTAATTGCCTTCGACAACAACGGTTTCCGTCTCCGGCCCGATGCGGGACGCGCCCGCGATGGCAATCTCTCGTGCGCGGTCAAACACCGGCAGGTAGACCACCTCCTCTGTCGCGACCCGCGCCACCGTCGCGGCAAAGCCCCCCCGGTCGAAGGTCTCCGGCGCGCCCTTGCGCGGCAGCAGTCCGGCAGGCTCCAAAAGCCGGTCGTCGAGGTGAAAGCCGTCCATCGGCATCACGACCGCATGGGGCAGTTGTGCCGCCACCGCCTCTGCCAGCGTCGATTTCCCCGACCCCGGCGCCCCGGCCAGCGCAATCAGCCGCCGCCGCCCCCGCGCGGGCCGCCCGGCAACCGCATTCAGGATGTCCGCCGCCATATCGTCAATCGTGCGCATGTCGCCCTCCGCTGTTAGCGCCAGACATGCCATTCCCGACGCGCAGGCTCAAGCCTCAGCCCAGCTCCAGCGTCGCCACGGCAAAAAGCCTTTCCGCCGAATCCGGCGCGGTTCCGCGATACATGCGCGCGGTGCGGAAACCGGGGGTTAATCCCATGTCGTCACAAATACCACCCAGAAGATCAGAGCGTGTCGGCACGTCGATCATCACGCTTTCGCCAAAGGGGATCGCCGCCACCTGCAACAACGCCCGCGCGTCCTCCGCGGTCTGCGCCCAAAACGGCCCGATCTTCGCCCCCGCCCGGCAAGCCCGGACCGTGGCGAACCCGGCAATCTCGCCGCCGCGGTCCAGCACAAAGGTCTGCCGCGTCGTATCTCCGCGCACCCACCGCTCCAGATAGGGCTTTGCCTGACCGGATGCGCGCGCTTCCAGCGCCACCACGGCCCCGGCCTCCGTCGGCTGCATCAGCCGCACCGCCGGATGGGTGTCCGCCGCGATCCGCCCGGCGTAGCGCACCGTCTCTCCCGACCGGACAAATCCCGAGCGTTCGTAATTCGCTTGCTGCGCCTGCACCCCGTCCAGACCCACGCAGCGCGTCCCGGCATGCGCCAGCGCATGTTGCCACAGGGCGTACCCGATCCCCTTGCCGCGATACTCCGGCAGACACAGGTAAAGGCCGAGGAAGGCATAAGCCTCGGAATGATTGACGACGGAGATCGCCGCCACGATGTCTTCCCCGTCGCAGGCGACAAAGAACCCCTCCGGGTCCGCCGCATGGAAGGATACGGCGTCGTCCAGCCCCGGGTTCCAGCCCTCTGCCGCGGCCCAGTCCAGCACCTGCTGCAATTCGTCCAAGCCCATGTTCCGAAAGAAGATCATCGCCCCAAAGCCTCCCTCAGCGACTGCGCCCCATCGGGCAGGTCCCGCAGGTCCAGTTGTGAAATCAGGTCCAGAAGGTGCCCCTTCATCAGGTCCTCGGCGGCGTCGCCGTCCTGCCTGCGAAGGGCGTCCACAAGAGCGTGATGCGCGTGGCTTTCACACATGGCATTGCGCCGCCGCCAGTACAGCGCGATCACCAGCGACGAACGCGACACCAGCTGGCGAACGAAAGCCTCCACCGTGGCCTGATCGGCGATCCGGGCGATCTCGACGTGGAAATGCCCGGACAGCTTCAGCGCCAGCCCCGGCGCACCGTTTCTGAGCGCCGTGTGCTCCTCGGAAATGTGCCGTTCCAACAGGGCAATGTCCCCGGGCGTGGTGCGTTCGGCGGCAGAGCGCGCCATGCGCGGCTCCAGCAGGGCCCGCGCCTCAAAGACTTCGCGGGCCTCCTTCACGGTTGGTTTCGCCACGAATGCGCCCCGGTTGCGCTCGATGGTCAGCAGGCCGTCATGGGCCAGCGCGTGCAGCGCCTGCCGCACCACCGTCCGCCCGACGCCAAAGATCTCGCCCACCTCGTCCTCGGACAGCTTCATGCCCGGCAGGACGCGATGCTCGTGGACCGCCTCGGTCAACTGCGCCGCGATCTGCTCTGCCGTGCTGGCGCCATGGGGTGTCACATCCACCTGACTGCTCCTCGTTATCTGCCTTTAGAGGTATGCGCCGACCGGACCATCGGCAAGATTCGCCCCTCCGCCACACGATCACTGACCAGATCGTATACAATCCAGCGCCAGTTTTTCGACGTTTCTTGGCGGTTTTCGCACAAATTTGCGGCAAATCATGACCAATCCCTCTGCGCCATCACAGAAAACCGTTCCGATTCGCGACGGTTCGCCGCCAGATCGTATGCAATCTGAAGGGGGCCACTCATGCGATCCGACCTCGACCTCGAGCTCGTCAAACTGACCAAGCGCTATGGCGATACGGTCGCCGTCGACGCCATCAACCACATGTTCCCTGCCGGCACCTACGCCTGCCTGCTCGGCCCCTCGGGCTGCGGCAAGTCCTCGACCCTGCGCATGATCGCCGGGCACGAAAGCGTCAGCGATGGCGCGATCCTGTTGGGCAACAAGGACATCGGCCACCTGCCGCCCGCCAAGCGTGGCACGGCGATGATGTTCCAGAGCTACGCGCTGTTCCCCCACCTCAGCGTGGCGGACAACGTGGCCTTCAGCCTGAAGATGAAAGGCACCGACGCCGCCCCGCGCCGCAAGCGTGCCATGGAGATGCTCGAACTGGTGGACATGACCCACCTTGCCGACCGCCTGCCCGCGCAACTGTCCGGCGGACAGCAACAGCGTGTCGCGCTGGCCCGGGCGTTGATTACCAACCCGCAGGTGCTGTTGCTGGACGAACCCCTGTCGGCGCTGGACCCCTTCCTGCGCATCCGCATGCGCGCCGAGCTGCGCAAGTTGCAGAAGGAACTGGGGATCACCTTCATCCATGTCACCCACGGACAGGACGAGGCGCTGGCGCTGGCCGACCAGATCGTGGTGATGAACAACGCCGTCATCGAACAGGCGGGTCCGACCCGCGAGGTGTTCGACGCGCCCGCCACCGCCTTTGTCGCGAAATTCCTCGGCAGCCACAACGTGATCGCGCTCCCCGAAGGCCATTTCGCGGTGCGGTCCGACCAGCTGCGGATCGTGGCGCCCGAGGCGGCCAAACTGCAGGGCCGCGTGGCCTCGGTCGAGTATCAGGGCATCCACGTGGCCCTGACCGCCATGGTCGCGGGCGATCAGGAGTTGACGGCTCTGATGACGGACAGGGATTTCTTCGGCGCGCCGAAGGATGTGGGCGAGGCCGTTGGCCTCGACTGGGACCAGGAGGCCCTGCACGCGCTGCGGGCCTGACGCGAAACCACGCCCGACGGGCGTGATCGAAATTTCCTTGGAAATTTCGGACACCACCAACCAAGAACAGGGATGACACCATGACGACGATTTCGAAAGTCCGCTACTCGCGGCGTTCGCTGCTGAAGACCGGCGGCGCGGCACTGGCCGCAGCGGCCCTGCCCGCGCCCATGGTCTGGGGCCAGGAGACCAAGAACATCACCCTGCGCCAGTTCGGCACCGGCGTGTCGAACCTGAACGACGTGGCCAACAAGGTGAAGGAAGACCTGGGCTTTACCCTGGAGATGACCGCACTGGATTCCGACGCCGTGACACAGCGCGCCGCCACCCAGCCGGACAGCTTTGACATCGCCGATATCGAGTACTGGATCTGCAAGAAGGTCTGGCCGACCGGCAACCTGCAGGCGATGGATGTCTCGAAGATCAAGAACTACGACAAGATCGTCGGCATCTTCAAATCCGGCAAGCTGACTGAGGATTCGGTCATCGCGCAGGGCACCGCGCCGCACACCGTGGGCTTTGTCCCCGAGCAGGGCGCAAAGACCTTTGCCGACGAGCAGACCAACTGGATGACGCTGATCCCGACGATCTACAACGCCGACACGCTGGGCATCCGCCCCGACCTGATCGGCCGCCCCATTGAGTCCTGGGCCGAGCTGCTGAACCCGGAGTTCAAGGGCAAGGCCTCGATCCTCGACATTTCGTCGATCGGCATCATGGACATGGCCATGGTCTGCGAGGCCATGGGCGAGATCCAGTATGGCGACAAGGGCAACATGACGAAGGAAGAGATCGACAAGACCATCGGTATCTTCATGGAAGCCAAGAAAAACGGCCAGTTCCGCGCCTTCTGGAAGACGTTTGACGAGTCGGTGAACCTGATGGCCTCGGGCGAAGTCGTCATCCAGTCCATGTGGTCGCCCGCCATCACGGCGGTGAAGTCGCGCGGCATCGAGTGCGTCTACCAACCGCTGAAGGAAGGCTACCGGTCCTGGGGCGGCGGCATCGGCCTGTCGAACTCGCTGTCCGGCATGGAACTGGATGCGGCCTACGAATACATCAACTGGTATCTTTCGGGCTGGGTCGGCGGCTACCTGATGCGCCAGGGCTATTACTCGGCGGTGCCGGAGACCTCGAAGGAGTTCATGTCCGAGAACGAGTGGGGCTACTGGTTCGAGGGCAAACCCGCGACCGGCGACATCACCTCGCCCACCGGCGACGTGCTGGCGAAGGCGGGCGACGTGCGTGACGGCGGGTCCTTCGAGGAGCGTATGGGCCGCGTGGCCTGCTGGAACGCCGTCATGGACGAGAACCAGTACATGGTCCGCAAGTGGAACGAGTTCATCGCCGCATGATGTTTCGCCTCGGCTGACGCCGAGGCGACCCGCGGGGGGGGGGGGCGGGCCGCCGGGCGGCCCGGGGGGGGCGGCGCCCGCGCCGCCCGCGGGGGG
>NZ_JBNAGB010000006.1:0-167412 GCF_049800975.1 Sagittula sp. S175 | reverse complement strand
CGCTCGCGGCGGCGGCCGGCCGCCGCCCCCCCCCCCCCCCCGGGCGCGGCCCCCCGCCCCCCCCCCCCCCCCCGACGGGGCCCGGCCCCGTGCCCCGAGGGTATTTTCATCAAGATGAAGGCAGGACGCGCGCGCACATGCTGAGCAATCGACACTTTTCCGGCTGGCTGATGGCCGCGCCGCTGACGCTGGTTCTGGCGATCTTTCTGGTGCTGCCGATCATCATGATCGTCGTGGTGAGTTTCTGGGGGGCGACGGAATGGTCGATCTACCCGGCGTTCCAGTTCGACAATTACGAATTCCTCTTCGGGTCGGAGGTGACCTGGAGGGTGTTTGGCAACACGATCAAATACGCCCTCATCACCTGGGTCTGCACCCTGCTGATCGGCTTTACCGTGGCCTATTTCCTGGCCTTCCACGTCCGCACCCTGACCTGGCAGATCGGGCTGTTCCTGCTTTGCACCATTCCCTTCTGGACGTCGAACATCATCCGCATGATTTCCTGGATTCCCTTCCTCGGGCGCGAGGGGCTGGCCAATTCGGCGCTGCTGTCCTGGGGGGTGATCGACCAGCCTCTGGAGTGGCTGTTGTTCAGCGATTTCAGCGTGATCCTCGCCTTTGTGCATCTCTACACGCTGTTCATGGTCGTGCCGATCTTCAACACCATGATGCGCATCGACCAGTCCTTGATCGAGGCCGCGAATGATGCCGGCGCGTCGGGCTGGCAGACGCTGTGGCATGTGATCGTGCCCCTGACCAAGCCCGGCATCATGATCGGCACCATCTTCGTGGTGACGCTGGTGATGGGCGACTTCATCACCGTGCGCTTCATGTCCGGCAGTCAGTCGGCCAATGTCGGGCGCCTGATTTCCAACGACATCGCGCTGTTGCAGTACCCGTCGGCCTCGGCCACGGCGGTGATCCTGCTCATCACCGTCCTCATGGTGATCGGCATCCTTCTGCGCTTTGTCGACATTCGCAAGGAGCTCTGAGATGGAGACCCGTCCCCGCTCGTTCTACATCCTGGCGGCGTTCTTCACGCTGTTCCTCGTGTTCCTTTATGGCCCGACGATCACCATCGGCATCCTGTCATTCCAGGGGCCGGAAGGCGGGCTGACCTTCCCCATGCGCGGCGTGTCGCTGCACTGGTTCCACGACCTGTTCCAGGAGCAGGCCGTGGGCGACATCTGGGGATCGTTCCGGCGGTCTTTCGTGCTTGGCCTGATGGTCATGGTGACGACCGTGGTCGTGTCGGTCATGGGCGGGCTGGCCTTCCGCAAGCGTTTTGCGGGCTCGGGTATCCTGTTCTACCTCATCATCACCGCGCTGGTGATCCCTTCGATCCTCGTGTCGCTGGGGGTCGGGCTGATCTTCAGCCAGACCGGGCTGAAAGTGCATTGGGCGACCTCGGGCTATGGCGCGCAACTGACATGGACGCTGCCCTTCGGCCTGCTCATCATGTTCGCCGTCTTCAATCGCTTTGACCGCTCTTACGAGGAAGCCGCCCGCGACCTCGGGGCTTCCAGCTGGCAAACGCTGCGCCACGTGGTCCTGCCGATCATCGCGCCTTCGCTGATCGGGGTGGCGCTGTTCGGCTTCACCCTGTCCTATGACGAATTCGCCCGGACCCTGCTGACGGCGGGCAGCTACAACACCCTTCCGCTGGAGATATTCGGCATGACGACCAACGTCACCACCCCGGTGATCTTTGCCCTCGGAACGCTGACGACGATCTTTTCCTTCGTGGTGATCGGCGGCTTTGGCCTGATCTACTGGCTGATGGGACGCGCCCGCGCGAAGCAAGGGTCTGACGCAGGCAAGGGGATGGTCTGAGCATGACGATCTACGTCATCAACCCGAATTCCACCGCCAGCATGACCGAGGCCATGCTCGCCGCCGCCCGCGCCACCCTGCCCGACGTGGCCATGGCGGGATGGACCTCGCATGACGGGCCACCCGCCATCCAGGGTCCCGAGGACGGCGCACTGGCCGGGCCACCCTTGCTGAAACGCGTGAAGGACGCCGCCGACGCCGGGGCCTCGGGGATCGTCATCGGCTGTTTCGACGACACCGCATTGGCCGAAGCGCAGCGCGCTGTCTCCTGCCCCGTGATCGGCATCGGACAGGCGGCATTCCACATGGCGGCGATGCGCGGCTGGCGGTTCTCGGTCGTGACGACCCTCGCCGTATCGGTCCCGGTGATCGAAGAGAACATCCGCGCCTACGGGCTGGAGGGATTCTGCGGCAAGGTCCGTGCCTCGGAGATCCCGGTGCTGGCACTGGAGGCCGACCCCAACGCCGCCTGCACCCGCATTCTGGCCGAGGCACAGGTGGCGCTGGCCGAGGACAAGGTGGACGCCATCGTGCTGGGCTGCGCAGGCATGGTGCATGTCACCCGCACCCTGCGCACCGCGCTGGACGTGCCGGTCATCGACCCGGTCGAAGCGGCAGTCGGCGCCATGCGCTGGCTGGCGTGACGGGTCCGAGGCAGGCCGCGTTCCAGCCCGAAGCGCGCGCGTGTCCTTCGCGGAGCACGGAGCGCCAGTCGGCTTCGCACACGTAACGTCGAGCCGCAGATGAATACACGACCGTGATGATCCCGGTGCCACGGCATCCTTCGTCTGGCCAACAGCTTGGACGCGGTCTCAGACCAGCGGGACTGCCTTCAGCACCACGTCGTCCAGCCCCGCGCCGCCGGTTTCGGCATATCGGCGCAACTGTTCGCGCATGCGCGGTTCCCAGAAGTCAGAGATATGCGCGGCCACGCGGGTGGGCGCGTCCTCGCCCGGCTGGGTCTTGAAGAAGGTGGCGATCTGGTTGGCCATGCGGACCATCTTGTCAGGCGACATGCGCTGCCTCGTCGGTGATGCGGAAGGGATGGGTGTAGGTGTCGAAACCGCCGCCCCGGGCAAAGGCCGCGAGGGTCAGACCGGCCTCGGTGGCCAGCCGCACCGCTTGCGCGGTGGGGGCCGAGACGGCGATCAGCGCGGGAATGCCCGCCACGGCGCATTTCTGCACCAGTTCGACCGAGAGGCGCGAGGTCATGACCGCCGCGCCGGTACCGGGGTCGATGTCGCCCCGCACCATCGCGCCGATCAGCTTGTCGAGCGCATTGTGGCGGCCCACGTCCTCGCGCAGCGCCACGATGCCCTGACCGGGCACCATGAAGCCCGCCGCATGCGTCGCCCGCGTCAGGTCGTGCAGGACCTGACCGTCGCGCAGGGCATCGGTCGCGCCCGCGACCTCGTCCCGCGACAGGCGCAGGGCGGTGCCTTCGACACGCGGCACGGCGCGCATCGCCTGTTCGAGGCTGTCGATGCCGCACAGCCCGCAGCCCACCGGCCCGGCCATGCTGCGCCGCCGCTCCGCCAGCGCCTCTGCCCGGTCGTCGCTGACCCAGAACCGCGCCTCGATGCCTTGCGCGTGTTCGACCACCTCGAACGCCTCGACCTGTGTCGCGTCGGTGATCGCCCCTTCGGTCAGGGCAAAGCCCCAGGCGAAATCCGCGATGTCGGCGGGGGTCGCCATCATCACGGCCTGCGTCGTGCCGTTGAAGACCACGGCCACCGGCACCTCCTCCGGCAGGGTGCGGTGGATCGCGTAGGTGGCCTCGGCGCGATGCGACCAGCCCGGCGCCGAGGTGGTGGGACGCCGCGCCATGGTCATTCCGCCGCCGGGAGGATGCGGCGCGCGCGCGCGGCCTGGGCCGCGTAATCCTCCTGCCAGTCGGTCGGCCCGTTGGAGGGCGAGACCTGCACCGCCGTCACCTTGTATTCCGGGCAGTTGGTCGCCCAGTCCGAGTAATCCGTGGTGATGACATTGGCCTGCGTGTCCGGGTGGTGGAAGGTGGTGTAGACCACGCCGGGGCTGACCCGGTCCGTCACCTTCAGCCGCAGCGTCGTCTCGCCCGACCGCGAGGCCAGCCGGACCCAATCGCCGTCCTTCAGGCCGCGATTCTCGGCATCATGCGGGTGCAGTTCCAGCACGTCGGCCTCGTGCCAGACCACGTTGTCCGTGCGCCGGGTCTGCGCGCCGACGTTGTACTGCGACAGGATACGCCCGGTGGTCAGCAGCAGCGGGAAGCGCGGGCCGGTGCGCTCGTCCGTGGCAACGTATTCCGTGACGATGAACCGCCCCTTGCCGCGCACGAAGCCGTCGACATGCATGAGCGGCGTGCCCTCGGGGTGCTCGCCGTTGCAGGGCCACTGGACGGAACCCATCTGGTCAAGCAGTTCATAGGTGACATTGGCAAAGCTCGGCGTGGTCGCGGCGATTTCCGCCATGATTTCCGAGGGGTGGGTATAGGCCCATTCCGGGCGGCCCGCCTGCCGCAGCATGGCATTGGCCAGCAATTGCGTCACTTCCCAGTCGGCATAGCCATTCTTCGGGGCCATCACCTCGCGCACGCGGTTGATGCGGCGCTCGGCGTTGGTGAAGGTGCCGTCCTTTTCGAGGAAGGACGACCCCGGCAGGAACACATGCGCGTAATTCGCCGTCTCGTTGAGGAAGAGGTCATGCACGATGACGCAATCCATCGCCGCCAGCCCCGCCGCCACATGCTTCGTATCCGGGTCCGATTGCAGGATGTCCTCGCCCTGGCAGTACAGCCCCCTGAAGGTCCCCTCGACCGCCGCATCCAGCATGTTCGGGATGCGCAGGCCCGGCTCCGGGTCGATGGTCACGCCCCAGGCGGATTCAAAGATGCCGCGCACCTCCGCACCCTTCACATGGCGATACCCCGGCAGTTCGTGCGGGAAAGACCCCATGTCGCACGACCCCTGCACGTTGTTCTGGCCGCGCAGCGGGTTCACGCCGACGCCGGGGCGGCCGATGTTGCCGGTCAGCATGGCGAGGTTGGCGATGGCCATGACCGTGGTCGACCCCTGCGAGTGTTCCGTCACGCCCAGCCCGTAGTAGATCGCGCCATTGCCGCCCTTGGCAAAGAGCCGCGCCGCCGCGCGCAAGTCCTGCGCGTTCACGCCGGTCAGCAGCGCCGTCGCCTCCGGCGCATGGCGCGCGTCCGAGACGAACTCCGCATAGGCGAGGAATTCCTCCCAGTCGCAGCGTTCGCGGATGAAGGCCTCGTCATACAGCCCTTCGGTCACGATCACATGCGCCAGCGCCGTCACCACGGCGACGTTCGTACCCGGCGTCACGGCCAAGTGATGCGCCGCCCTGACATGCGCCGATTTCACGAGGTCGATGCGACGCGGGTCGATCACGATCAGCTGCGCGCCCTGCCGCAGGCGCTTTTTCAGCCGCGAGGCAAAGACCGGGTGCCCGTCCGTCGGGTTCGCCCCGATGACGATGACCACATCCGTCTGCTCGACCGAGTCGAAATCCTGCGTCCCCGCCGAGGTGCCAAAGGTCTGGCCGAGGCCGTAGCCGGTCGGCGAATGGCACACCCGCGCGCAGGTGTCGGTGTTGTTGTTGCCAAACACCGCGCGGGTCAGCTTCTGCACGAGGAAGGTCTCCTCGTTGGTGCAGCGGCTCGACGTGATGACGCCGATGCTGTCCTTGCCGTGCTTTTCCTGCAGCCCGTGCAGGCGCTTCGCGGCGAACTCCAGCGCGGCGTCCCAGCTGACCTCTTGCCAGGGGTCCTCGATCCGCTCGCGGATCATCGGTTTCAGGATGCGGTCGCGGTGGTTGGCGTAGCCATAGGCGAAACGGCCCTTGACGCAGCTGTGCCCACGGTTGGCCTTGCCGTGCTTCCACGGCACCATGCGCACGAGGTCATCGCCCTGCATCTCCGCCTTGAAGGAACAGCCAACGCCGCAATAGGCGCAGGTGGTCACGATGGAACGGTCCGGCGTGCCCATCTCGATCACCGATTTCTCCTGCAAGGTCGCCGTCGGGCAGGCCTGAACGCAGGCGCCGCAGGACACGCAGTCCGAGGTCAGGAAGCTGTCCGCCGCCCCGCCCGCCGAGACGCGGCTGTCGAACCCGCGCCCTTCGATGGTCAGCGCAAAGGTGCCCTGGACCTCCTCGCAGGCGCGGACGCAGCGGTTGCAGACGATGCACTTGGAGGCGTCATATGTGAAATAGGGGTTGCTCTCGTCCTTGGCCTGCCACTGCGGGTTGACCTCGCCAGAGGTGTTGCGCGCAGAGAAGTGGTTCGCCAAGCCGCCAGTCTCCGGGGCCTTGTACCGCACGTCGCGCAGACCCACGGCCCCGGCCATGTCCTGCAATTCGCAATCGCCGTTGGCGGCGCAGGTCAGGCAGTCCAGCGGGTGATCGGAGATATACAGCTCCATCACGCCCTTGCGGATGCGGCGCACCTTGGCGGAATTCGTGTCCACCACCATGCCCGGCGCAACCGGCGTGATGCAGGAGGCAGGCGTGCCGCGCCGTCCCTCGATCTCCACCGCACACAGGCGGCAGGAGCCGAAGGCCTCGAGGTTGTCCGACGCGCAGAGCTTCGGGATCTGGATGCCGATCTCGGCGGCGGCCCGCAGCACCGAGGTGCCCTCGGGCACCGTCACCTCGAATCCGTCGATGGTCAGCGTCACCGGCTTGCCGTGCTTCGCCGGGGTGCCCATGTCGCGGTCGCTGAACGCGCCGCTCGGAGACTGGGCTGGGAGGATGAAGTCCTTCATTCTGCGGCCTCCTTCAGGCGGGAGAAATCATCGGGGAAATGGGTCACGGCGGACATGACGGGGAAAGGCGTGAAGCCGCCGAGCGCGCAGAGCGAGCCGTCCTTCATCGTCTCGCAGAGGTCGGTCAGCAGCGGCAGGGCCGCCGCGTCGCCCGACGCGATGCGGTCAATGGTTTCCACGCCGCGCACCGCGCCGATGCGGCAGGGGGTGCATTTGCCGCAGCTTTCCACCGCGCAGAACTCCATGGCAAAGCGCGCCATGCCCAGCATGTCGGTGGTGTCGTCGAAGACGGTCAGCCCGGCGTGGCCGATCAGCCCGCCCGCCTGATCGAATTCCTCGTAGCCCATGGCCGTGTCGAATTTCGACACCGGCATGTAGGCTCCGAGCGGCCCGCCGACCTGCACCGCCTTCACCGGGCGACCCGAGCGGGTGCCGCCGCCGAGGTCATTGACCACCTCGCCCAGCGAGATGCCAAAGGCGGTCTCGAACAACCCGCCGCGCGCCACGTTGCCCGCGATCTGCAGCGTCACCGTCCCGCGCGACCGGCCAAGGCCGAAATCGGCGTAGTGTTGCGCGCCCTTTTCAAAGATCACCGGCACGGTCGCCAGCGAGATCACGTTGTTCACCACGGTGGGGCGACCGAGGAAACCCTCGAGCGCCGGGAGGGGAGGCTTCGCCCGCACCGTGCCGCGCTTGCCCTCGAGCGAGTTCAAAAGCGCGGTTTCCTCTCCGCAGACATAGGCGCCAGCGCCCCTGCGGATTTCCATGTCAAAGGCGCGGCCCGAGCCGAGCACATCCGCGCCCAGCACCCCCGCCGCACGCGCGATCTCCACCGCGCGGGTCATCACGGCGATGGCGTCCGGGTATTCCGAACGCAGGTAGACGTAGCCTTTCGTCGCGCTGACGCCGATCCCGGCGATGGCCATGCCCTCGATCAGGGTAAACGGATCGCCTTCCATCAGCATGCGGTCGGCAAAGGTGCCGCTGTCGCCCTCGTCGGCGTTGCAGACGATGTATTTCTGCGGGGCGTGGGCCATGCGGACCGTGTCCCACTTGATGCCCGTGGGGAAGCCCGCGCCGCCGCGCCCGCGCAGCCCGCTGGCCTTGACCTCGTCCACGATGGCCTCGCCGGTCATGGTCAGCGCCCGGCGCAGGCCGGTCAGGCCGCCATGGGCCTCGTAATCCGCCAGCGACAGCGGGTCGATCACGCCGCAGCGGGCAAAGGTCAGCCGCGTCTGGCGCTTCATCCAGTCGAGGTCCTCCACCGGGCCGAGCGTGTCGAGCTTGCCGTCGAGCAGCGCGTCGACGTCCTCGGGCGCGACGGGCCCGTAGGCCAGCCGCTGACCGTCTGCCTCGATCTCCACCAGCGGCTCCAGCCAGACCATCCCGCGCGAGCCGTTGCGCGCCACCTGCGCCGTCAGACCCCGCGCGGCGATGCCCGCCGCCAGCGCCTCGGCCACGTCATCCGCACCCAGCGCCTTGGCGGCGCTGTCCATGGGAACCCAGATCTTCATGCGCCCACCTCCGCCAGAACCTTGTCCAGCTTCGCCGCATCGACGCGGCCCACCACCTTGTCATCCACCATCGCCGCGGGCGCGCAGGCGCAAAGACCGAGGCAATAGACCGGCTCCACCGTCACCGCGCCATTCGCCGTGGTGCCGTGCCAGTCCAGCCCGAGCTTCGCCAGCAGCGTGTCGGCCAGCGCCGCCCCGCCCACCGACTGGCAGGCCTCCGCGCGGCAGATCTTCAGCACATGCCGCCCGGCGGGGGCGGCGCGGAAGTCGTGGTAGAAGGAGATCACGCCGTGCAGTTCCGCCCGGCTGATGTTCAGCGCGTCACAGATCGGCCCATGCGCCTGTGCGGGGACAAAGCCGAAGGCGTCCTGAAGCGCGTGCAGCATCGGCAAAAGCGGCCCTTCAAGGGCGGTGTGTGCGTCGATGATGCGGGCAATCTCTGCTCCGTCGATGGCAATATCGACGGCGCTGGCGGTGGCGTGATGGGCCATGGCTGTCCTCCTCCGGTTTGCCCGCACAAGGCACACGGAGGGGTTGTCGGATCAATAACGGTGTTCCGTCAGGTGATCGGGTTTTCCTATCAGGCCCGATCAGCTCGGCAGCTTGCGCGCCGCCGCCAGCAGCGCAGTCAGCACAGGTGTGCGCGGATCGCGCTGGGGCAGCACCAGCCCGACGGTGTGCCGCCGCCCGGTGCGCTCCAGCTGCACCAGCGACAGGTTGCGCCCCTCGGCCAGAAAGCGCGCCACATCGGTCGGCAACACCGTCATGCAGCCCCCCGCCAACACGCTCGCCACCAGCGCGATGATCGAGTTCGACTCGATCACCGTCGCGGGGGTGGCCCCGGCCTCGGCCAGCCGCTGGTTGATGATGCGGCGGTTCTGCATGTCGGTCGTCAGCAGTGCCAGCGGCATGTCATGCAGCGCCGACCATGGCACGCTGGCCTTCGCCGCCAGCGGCGCATCGGGCGGGCAGACCAGCATGTAGGTCTCGACATAAAGCACGGCGGTATCGACCCGCCCCAGCGGTTCGTTGTCGAGGTAGGAAATCCCCGCGTCGATCTCGAAATCCTCCAGCATCTGAAGAATATCGCGCGAGGTCGAGGACAGGATGGTGAAACGCACGTTCGGGTGCCGGTCGGTGAAGGCCGAACAGAGCCGCGCCGCCCAGGTCTGCGCCGTAGGGATCACCGCAAGACGCACCTCTCCCGACAGGCCCGCGCGGCTCATCCGCATCTCGTCGCGCAACTGTTTCGCGTCGCCGGTGATGCGCTTGGCCCAGGCCAGCGCGGTCTGCCCCTCGGGCGTCAGCCCGCCAAAGCGCGATCCGCGATGCACCAGCTGCACGCCCAGCTGATCCTCCAGCTGCTTGATCCCGCCCGACAGCGTCGGCTGCGCGATGTTCAGGCTTTCGGCGGCACGGCCGAAATGGCCTTCGCGTGCGAGGGCGATGAACATTTCCAGCTTGTCGAGCATGATCGGGAATCGCTATCGAATTTCGCTATCTTCATCGGATATGACGAAGGCATGGTAAAGGGGCGCCAGCCAAGGGCACCCCTTCTGGTTGCGTCATTCCACCGGGACAGCCTGCAATTCCGGCTCGTCGTGGTGGTGATGCTCGCGCACGGGGCGCATCATCAGGTTTGCGAGGAAACCCACCACCAAGAGCGCCGCCATGCAGTACATCGTCGTGTTATACAGCGAAGACGTCGGGTCGATGGTGCCCTCCGGTGCGATCTCCATCAGCTTGGCGATGGTCACGGTCTTGGCCGCAACGAGCTGGTCGAGCTGCGCCAGCGGTGCGCCGAACTTCTCCGCAAAGGCTGCGGCATCGACACGGCTGGCCAGGTCCCCGATGGCCCGGTCCACCGACATCTGCCGCAGCGAGGTGATCGCCAGCGGACCCAGCACGCCCGCCGTCGACCATGCCGTCAGCAGCCGCCCGTGGATGCCGCCGACGTGCATCGTGCCGAACATGTCCGCGAGATAGGCGGGAATAGTGGCAAAGCCGCCGCCGTACATCGAGAAGATGATCATCGTCGCGACATAGAAACCGATCAGGTAGATCATCGCCGGGTTGGTCGCCACGGCAGAGGCGAAATAGGGGATCGACAGGTACAGCGCCGTGCCCAGCACGAAGAAGCACATGTAGGTTGCCTTGCGCCCGATGTAGTCCGAGGTCGAGGCCCAGAAAAACCGCCCCACCATGTTGAAGACCGAGATCATCATCACGTAGGTGGAGGCAAAGGCCGCCGTGACCACCAGCGGCAGGGCCGAGCCGAAGATGTCGCTCATCATCGTCTTGGCCACGCCGATCACGCCGATTCCTGCCGTCACGTTGAAGCAGAGCATGATCCACATCTGCCAGAATTGCGGTGTCTTCGACGCCTGGTCGATGTGGACGTTGTTCTGCGACACCATGCCGGAGGCCACGGGTTTCGGCACCCAGCCCGCCGGTTTCCAGCCTTCCGCCGGGACGCGGTACTGGAAGGCCGCGAGGATCATCACCACGAAATAGACGATGCCCAGCGTCATGAAGGTCTGTGCCGCGCCGGTGTTGCCGGTGCCGACCACGTAGACGCCCGCGTCGCCGCCAAAGACGGCGGCCTGCTTGGCGGTGGCCACGACCACTTCGACCTTGCCTGCGGCGGTTTCGGCAAAGACCCGGCCGCCTTCGACCACGGTCGCCACCGCGTCCTGCGCGCCGAGGAACTCGGGCGCTTTCTGGTAGAGGTTCAGCAGCCAGCTTTTGACCGGGGTCGCGATCATAGCGCCGCCGCCAAAGCCCATGATCGCCATGCCCGTCGCCATGCCGCGCCGGTCCGGGAACCAGCGGATCAGCGTCGAGACCGGCGAGACATAGCCCAGCCCCAAGCCGCAACCGCCCAGCACGCCGTAGCCGAGGTAGATCAACCACAGCTGGTGCGTCGAGATGCCCAGCGACCCGATGATGAACCCGCCGCCCCAGAGGAACGCCGCAACGACGCCGACCATGCGCGGGCCGACCTCTTCGAGCCATTTGCCGGCAAAGGCCGCCGCCAGCCCGAGGAACACGATGGCGACCGAGAAGATCCAGACCACCGAGCCGAGATCCCAGTCATTGGCGCTCGACGCCGCGACGCCCAGTTCGCGTGTCAGCGCCGGGTTGAACACCGACCAGGCATAGACCGAGCCGATGCAAAGATGGATGGCGATGGAGGCTGGCGGCACCCGCCAGCGGTTGTATCCGGGTTCGGCGACGATGTGGCTCTTGTGCAAGAAGCCCAACGCGCCCTGCGCGGCTTTGCTCATGGTGTTCCTCCCTGTGACCGTTCCGGCGCGCCGTCCTCCCGGCGCACCCTTGGGGCATGCAATGACATGCACCGCAGAAAAGGGACCATGGCGCCTTGAATGGTCAAGAAATTTTTATTAACTAAAACAATTGGTTACTTGAAATTCCGTCCATCTCGCGCGCCGCTTCGCGCGGTATTTGCATCATCCTGTCCGGCACCCTCCGCCGCATCCCCCGTGTTTTGAGACATTTTGTCCAAATCCGCCGCTCCCGAATTTTCTTCGACAGGCAGGCGCACCTCGAACAGGCTCCCCTGCCCAGGGGTCGACTGCGCCGTGATCTGCCCGCCCGCGCGACTCACGATCTGGCGGCAGATCGACAAGCCGAGCCCGGTGCCCTGCGCCTGTTTCGTGGTAAAGAACGGGTCGAAGATCCGCGCCAGCGTCGCCGCGTCGATGCCCGTCCCGGTATCCGCGACGGTCAGCAGGACATGACCCTCAACCTGCGCCGTGGCGATGCGCAGATCGCCGCCCCCCGACATGGCGTGCACGGCGTTGAGGATCAGGTTCACCACCACCTGCTGCAACTCCGTGCGCGAGATGCGGACGGGCGCGGCCTCTTGCGTCTCCACCGAACAGGCGATGCCCGCCGCCTGCAACTGTGGCCGCGTCAGAACCAGACAGTCCCGCACCACCGCCCCCGCATCGACGCTGCGATTGGTGCCCGAATACTCCTCGGGCCGGGCGAAATGCAGCAGCTTCGAGACGATGACGCCGATGCGGTAGACCTGGTCGTCGATCAGCCGGAACTCCTCCTCCGCCGGGGCACCCGCCGCGCCAAGGTTGCTGCGCGCGAGGTCAAGATTGCCCTGGATCACCGCCACCGAGTTGTTGATCTCATGCGCAACAGAGGCAGTGATCTCGCCAACGGCGGCGAGCTTTTCCGACAGGATCAGCCGTTCCGTGGTCCTTTCCAGCTTGTGGTGCGCCGCCTGCAATTCCTGCGTGCGCTCGGCCACCCGCTGCTCCAGCGTCTCGCCCCAGTCGCGCAGTTCGCGGTCGCGCTGTTCCAGCCGGTCGAGCAGCCCGTCGAAATGCCGCGCCACCTGCGCGATCTCTCCGTCTGCGCCCGCAGGCGAATTGCGCGCGGTCAGGTCGCCCGCCTCGACGCGGGCGATGGTGCGCGTCATGCCTTCGAGCGGGCGAAAGAGTTGCCCGGCCCAGCGCAGGAACACCGGCACGAAGGCCAGCGCGATCAGCACGAAGGCCAGCATCAGCGTGATGACCGAATTGCGTTTCGCCGCGCTGAACGGGGTTTCGAGGAAGCCGACGTAAAGCATCCCCACCGGCTCGCCAAAGCTGTCATGGATCGGCTCGTAGGCCGACACGTACCAGTCGTTCACCACAAAGGCGCGGTCCAGCCAAGACCGCCCCTCGTCCAGCACCTGCGCGCGCACCTCGGCGGAGACTCGCGTTCCCAGCGCGCGCACGTTCTCGAACAGGCGGACATTGGTCGAGATGCGCACATCGTCCAGGAACAGCGTCGCGGTGCCTTGGCTGCCCTCGGGCAGGCTTTCGGCGCGGTAGACCAGCGCGTTGATCGTGTCGATGAAGTCGAGGTTGCGGTTCAGCAGGACGCCCCCCACCAGCGCGGCGCGGCTGCCGTCCGGCAGGGTCAAAGGCGCTGCGGAATGGATCACCATGCCGCGCGTCTCGGTGCTGCGGTCGGTCGGCACGGCACCGCGCGTCGCCACCAGCGGGATCGCCGCCCGCGCGGCCAAGGCGGGCGACAGCGCCGCCAGCGTGTCGGCATCCATCACGTCGATGGCGCTGTGCCATTGCCCGTCCAGCGCGCGCCGCACCACGGGCCAGCGCGGATCGCGCTCGATGTGCAGGAAATCCAGCCCCAGCCGCGCCTGTTCCCGCGCCAGCAGCACCTCGGCGCGGCCCGCTTCCAGCGCGCGGCGCAGGTCCACCGACTGCGCCACCGCGTCGATCCGCTCGCCCGAGGTCTCGAACAGGCGGCGCAGGTACTGGTCGGCGATGGTCAGGTCGCCCGTGACCTTGTTGACGAGGATCGCGTCGACCTTGCCGGACCAGCGCAGCACCGTACCGCCCAAAAGCAGCGGCAGCAGCACCAGCATCGGCAAGAGCGCGATGACCAGCAGCCGCACCCGGACAGAGCGCAGGGCCTGTGGCAGGCGCACCACGCCCTACAGCCCCCAGGCCACGCATTTGCGGTCGATGGTCTTGCGCGAGACCCCGAGCCGCCGCGCCGCCTCCGACCGGTTGCCGTCCAGCGCGTCGAGGGCGCGCAGGATCTCGCGCTTCTCCATCTCCTCCAGCGGGGCGATGTCGCCTGTCGCGGCCACGGCCCCCAGCGTTTCCAGCGGGAAGCGGCCAAAGATCAGCGCGCGCTCGACGAAGTTGTGCAATTCCCGGATGTTGCCCGGCCAGTCATGGCGCAGCAATGCCGCGCGCACCGGCGGCGTGATCTCCACCGGCGGCAGGGCCAGGGCGGCAGAAATCTCCGCCCCGAAGAGGTCTGCGAGGTCCACCACGTCTGTACCGCGATCCCTCAGCGGCGGCATCGCGACCTCGACCACGGTGATGCGGAACATCAGGTCCTCGCGGAAACGGCCCGCCTGCACCGCCTCTGCCAGCGGCTTGCTGGAGGCGATGACAAAACGCAGATCCAGCTGCACCGCGCGCCCGGTGCCGATGGGGCGGATCACCCCATCCTCCAGCACCCGCAGCAGCGCGGTCTGCGCGCTGCCGCTCAACTCGCTGACATCATCCAGGAACACCGTCCCGCCAGAGGCCTGCGCCAGCAACCCCTCGCGCGCGCCCTGCGCCCCCGGAAAGGCCCCCGCGCCATGGCCGAAAAGCTCGTATTCGATCATCTCGGCGGGAATCGCGCCGCACTGGATCGGCACAAAGGGCGCCGCGCCGCGCCCTGACCGCCCGTGCAGATGGCGCGCGGCCACCTCCTTGCCCGTCCCCGAAGGCCCGGTGATGAGCACCGGCGTCGACAGCGGCGCCATGCGGTCGAGCAGGCCGCGCACCGCGGTGATGGCGGGCGAGCTGCCGATCAGCTCGCGGCGGCGGTTGCCGTGGCTCCCGGTTTCCAGTTCACGCCGCAGAAGGGCATTCTCCCGCTTCGTCCGCGCCAGTTCCAGGCACTTGCGCAGGGCATTCAGGATCTGGTTCGAGCGGAAGGGCTTGACCAGCAGGTCCGAGGCCCCTGCCCGCATGGCGTCGATGGCCGTCTGCAGGTCCGCATAGGCGGTGATCAGCACCGTATCGGTGAACCCGCCCCGGTCGCGCTGATCGCGCAGCCAGTCCAGCCCTTTCTGCCCCGGCATGATGTTGTCCAGCACCATCACGTCATAATGCTGCGCCGACAGCGCTGCGTCGGCGGCCTGCGCATCCGCCGCGCTGTCCACGGCACGGCACAGCGGTTTCAGTGTGTTCACGAGGAAATGCCGCATCCCCGGTTCGTCGTCGACGATCAGGATCCGTGCCGCGCGCAGCGGATCATCCTCACCGGTGGCTGGCGGATTCATTGGCTCACTCCCTCAGGTCGCGGGAGGCCTGCATTTTCTTGTCTTTCTCCCGTTGACAGCCATCCGTTGCGCCGCCTGCGCCGAATTTCAAGTCTGTAATTTATATTGTTTCCAATTCACTCTGCGCCACACATCGGAAATCCCTACGGGCGCTCTGACCAATGTACTGCATAATTTCCGAACGCGTTCAGGAGAGTTTCATGGAATTGCGACCGAACGAGACTTTTGTCCACTCCGGACCGGCGTCGGACGCCGCGTTGCGCTTTATTGGCCGGATCCGCACGCCCTGGACCACGCGCGAGGACTGCCCCCGGCAGGGGCGAATCGACGGGCCGGAATGCCGGATAGACCTCGACCCGCTCTGGCACGGCGCGCTGCGGGGGCTGGAGGCCTATCCAACGGTCGAGGTGCTCTACTGGCTCGACCAGAGCCGCCGCGACCTGATTACGCAAAGCCCGCGCAGCGATGGCAAAACCGTCGGCACCTTCGCCCTGCGTTCGCCGGCGCGGCCCAACCCGATCGGGACGTCGATCGTGCGGCTCCTGCGGATCGAGGGCGGCGTCCTGCATGTGCAGGGGCTCGACTGTGTCGATGGCACGCCCCTGATCGACCTCAAACCGGACCGCTGCGCCTTTACGCCCAAGGCCCCGCCACAGCCCGGCGACAGCCAGACTGCCTGATTGACCATGACCATCACCATGACCAGAGGAACCTCATGTTTCGGACCCCTATTCTTGCCATCCTTGTCGCCATGACCGTGACACCTGCCATGGCGCAGGATGTTTCCCTTTACGCAGCGGGCAGCCTGAAGGCCGCGCTCACCGACGTGGCAACCACCTTCACCGCCGCCACGGGCACGCCCGTGACGACAACCTTCGGCCCCTCCGGGCTGATGCGCGAGCGTATCGAGGCAGGCGAGACGGCGCATGTCTTCGCCTCCGCCAACATGGCGCACCCGCAAAAGCTGGCCGAGGCGGGCACAGGTGGCCCCGTGCAGCTCTTTGCCCGCAACAGGCTTTGTGCTCTGGCGCAACCAAAGGTGACGGTGAGCGGCGAGACGCTTCTCGACGTGATGCTGGATAAGGGCACGCGGCTTGGCACCTCGACGCCCGGAGCGGACCCGGCGGGCGACTATGCCATGGCGCTTTTCGACAAGTCCGGCCATGCCGAGGCACTCAAGGACAAGGCGCTGCACCTGACCGGCGGGCCGGACAGCGCGCAGCCCCCCGAGGGCCGCAATCCCTATGCCTGGGTGATGGGCGGCGACAAGGCGGATGTCTTCCTGACCTATTGCACCAACGCCGTGCTGGCGCAGCGCGAACTGCCCGAATTGCAGATCGTGCAGATCCCAAAAGCGCTGTCGGTCGGGGCCGATTACGGGCTGACCGTGCTGGCGGATGCGCCGGAGGCCGCGCAGGCGCTGGCCGATTTCATCCTGTCCCCCGAGGGGCAGGCCGTGCTGGCCGGCTACGGCTTCGACACCGCGAACGGAGGCTGACATGCGCCCTCTCCTGACGCTCCTCGCGCTCCTGGCGCTCGTTTCCCCCGCCCATGCGCGCAGCGTGACCGACAGCGCCGGGCGCGTGGTCGAGGTGCCCGACACCGTGACCACGGTTTTTGCCGCCGGGCCGCCTGCGTCGGTGCTGGTCTATGTCCTCAAACCCGAGGCGCTGACCGGCTGGCCGCGCGCCCTGCGCCCCGAAGAACGCGCCTATGTGGCCGAGCCCTACCGCGATCTGCCGGAAACCGGGCGGCTGACCGGGCGCGGCGGCGAGGCGAACCTCGAAGCCGTGCTGAAGATCAAGCCCGACCTGATCGTCGATTTCGGCTCGGTCCGCGACACCTACATCGACCTCGCCGACCGGGTGCAGGAACAGACCGGCATCCCCTACCTGCTGATCGACGGGCGCTTCGACAACACGGCAGAGGCGCTGCGCGTCCTCGGCGGGGCGCTCGGCGTGCCGGAGCGCGGCGAGGCGCTGGCACAGGACGTGGAGGCGCGGTTCGCCCGGCTCGACGCCCTGCTGGCCGAGGTGCCCGAAGACGCCCGCCCGCGCGTCTACCTTGCCCGTGGGCCGGAGGGGCTGGAAACCGGGATGAAGGGCTCGATCAACACCGAGATCATCGAGCGCGCCGGTGGCCGCAACGTCGCCGACGACGGCGGCGCGACAAAGGGGCTGGTGAACGCCTCGATGGAACAGGTGATCGTCGCCAACCCCGACACCATCGTGACATGGGACCAGAATTTCTTTGCCGCCGTGCAGGATGACCCGCTCTGGCAGGGGATCGACGCGGTGCAGAAAGGGCGGGTATTCCTGTCGCCCACGGCCCCCTTCGGCTGGATCGACCGGCCACCGTCGCTCAACCGCATGATGGGCCTCACATGGATGGCGGGTTTGCTCTATCCTGAGCGCTGGTCCGAACAGGGCGGCGGCGACCTGCGGGCCGAGACCCGCGCCTTCTACAACCTCTACTACCACGTCGATCTGAGCGACGAAGACCTGGAAGGGCTGCTGGAATGGGCCGAAGGACGTCCGCCCGAATGACCGCCCCGTTCGCCGCGTCGCGTGGGGCGCACGCCCCCAGCCTCTCGCTGGCCGGGGGGCTGGCGCTGGTGTTGGTGGTGCTGGCCTTCGGCGCGGTGATGATCGGGCCTTACGGGTTGACGCCCGCACAGGTGCTCTCGGCGCTCTTGGGCCGGGGCGAGCCGCAGGCGAAGATCGTCGTCTGGAACATCCGCCTGCCGCGTGTCGGCGCGGCGCTCATAGTCGGCGCGGCACTGGCCTCCGCCGGGGCCTGTTACCAGGCGCTGTTCCGCAACCCGCTTGTCTCGCCCGACATTCTCGGCGTCTCGGCGGGCGCGGGCCTGGGCGCGGTGGCGGGCATCTTCCTGTCGCTGCCGGTGGCGGCGATCCAGGGCGCGGCCTTCGCGGGCGGCATGGCAGCGGTGGGCGTGGTGATGCTCGTCGGCGCGCTGGTGCGCCACGCCGACCGCACGCTGACGCTGGTGTTGCTGGGTGTCGTGGTGGGGGCGCTCGCCGGGGCCGCGACCTCCCTGCTGAAGGTCATGGCCGACCCCTACGACCAATTGCCCGCCATCACCTTCTGGCTGCTCGGCTCGCTCGCCTCGATCACCACGCGGGACATCCTGCCGGCGCTGCCCGCCGTGGCGCTCGGGCTGGTGCCGCTGGTGCTGCTGCGCTGGCGGATCAACGTGCTGTCGCTCGGCGACGAGGAGGCCCGCGCGCTCGGGATCGAGACCGGGCGCACGCGGTTTGTCGTCATCGCCGCCGCCACGCTGGTCACGGCCAGCGTCACCGCGCTGGCGGGGGTGGTCGGCTGGGTCGGGCTGGTGATCCCGCATATCGCGCGGATGCTGGTCGGGCCGGGGTTCGGGCGGCTTCTGCCGGTCTCGGCGCTGATCGGCGCGGGCTACCTGCTGGTGGTCGACACGCTGGCCCGGACCATCGCGGCGGTCGAAGTGCCTTTGGGCGTGCTCACCGCCGTCATCGGCGCGCCCTTCTTCGTCTGGCTGCTGGCGCGGGGCCGCCGGGGGTGGTCGTGATGCTGGAGGCGCGCGACCTCGCCATCGGCCATGGCAGAACCGTTCTCGGGCGCGGGCTGACGCTGCGCGTGCAAGCGGGCGAGATCCTCTGCCTGCTCGGCCCGAACGGCTGCGGCAAGACCACGCTGTTTCGCACCCTTCTGGGGCTTCTGCCCGCCTTGGACGGCACGGTGCTGCTCGGCGGCAGGCCGATCACGGCGATGACCCGGGCCGAGATCGCGCGCGCCATTGCCTACGTGCCACAGGCCCATGCGCCGCCCTTTCCCTTTGCCGTGCGCGATGTCGTGCTGATGGGACGCACCGCACGTCTCGGAGCCTTCGCCCAACCCGGGCAGGCCGATCATGCCGCAGCGGAGGAGGCACTGGCTCAACTCGGCATCGCCGACCTTGCAGAGCGCGACTACTCGCTGCTGTCCGGCGGCCAGAGGCAACTGGTGCTGATCGCGCGGGCGCTGGCACAGGACGCGCCGCTGATCGTCATGGACGAGCCGACGGCCAGCCTCGACTTCGGCAACGAGGCGCAGGTGCTGGCGCGGGTCGCGACGCTGGCCCGCGCGGCAGAGGCAGCCGGGCGCGGGGTGATCCTGTCAACCCACGACCCCGATCAGGCCTTTGCGCTCGAGGCGCGGGTGCTGCTGATGAAACACGGCGGCGTTCTGGCGGACGGCCCGGCACAAGAGGCGCTCACCGGCGCGTCCCTCAGTGCTGCCTACGGCCTGCCGGTGACGGTCGAAACCACGCCCTCCGGTCGTCGCGTCTGCCTGCCGGCCCCGCTGCCCCTCTGATCCTGCGCGGGCCATCCCCGAACCGGCCCCGCATCAGACTGTCGTAAACCACCGGCGCCAGCCACATTTTGCGCGATTGCGGGCGTTTGTTGCGCGTGATGCGAGGGGCGGCGCAGGAACGGGCGACACACAAGCTCTTTGGCCTTTCGCGCCCCTTCGATCTGGTCAGGATCGTGCCGCGCGTTCCACGCCATGTGGCCCGCAGAGTTCTGCAAGAACCGCATGCAAGAGCGCGATGATCTCGGCACGCGGTGCCGCGGTCCGTTCCACGATGCCGATCTGGCGGTTGACCTGCGGATTGCCAAAGGGAAGACGCGTGATGTTCACATCCTCGGGGTCCTGCAGCGCCACATGCGGCACCACCGAAATGCCCAGACCCTGCCGCACACCCGTGACGATCGACCCGATGGTGTCCATCTCGGCGACGTCGTTCGTCACCACCCCAAGGCGCGACAATTCGGTATCAATCAGGTTTGCCAACGGCACGGCGCTGCGAAAGCGGATGTACGGACGCGCGTTCAGCAAGGCGATGGGATCGCGCGCCTCCATGCCGCGCGGCGCGATCAGCCAAAGCGGTTCGCGCAGGAACGGGCTCCAGCGCAAAGAACTGGGGATGCCGAGGTGTTCGGCCACGATGGCGGCATCCAGCCGCCCCGCCGCCACGTCCGCGATCAGCGTCGAGGACAGCGATACCCTCAGGTTCGGCTTCAGGTCCGGGTAGCGCTGGCGCATCTGGACCAGCGCGCGGGGCAGCAGGTTCAGCGCACTGGACCGCACCGACCCCAGCATCAGCGTCCCGGCGATCTGGTCGCCGCGCAGGCTGGCCTTCGTGTCCTCCTCGCGGCGCAGGATGTCGCGCGCCATTTCAAGCACCTGCGTCCCTTCGGGCGTGATCTTGGGCGGTCGGCTGCTGCGGTCGAAGATGATGACGCGCAACTCGTCCTCAAGCGCGTGGACCTGTTGGCTGACAGCCGAAGGGGTGAGGCCGACCGCATCTGCGGCCTGCGCGAAGGTGCCATGGGACTGAATGGCCAAAAGGGTTCTCAGCTGCCGCGTATCCATCATCATATCCAGTTTTACTGAATCTAATAACCAGAATTCCGCGCTTTTGTGAAGACATTCTTGGCTTTAGGGTGCCCGTCCAAGGAGGAGTACCGTGGGCCGGTTGGGGAGACCGCCGCGGACCAATCGACAGACAACACGACGAAATGGCGCGCCCCGACGCTTCGGGACGCTATGGAGACATGCGCGATGAGCAAGACAATCCTCGTAACGGGGCCCGATCTCGACCCGGCGGCTGCCCGCCTGGTGGCAGAGCACGGCTACCAGACGGTGCATACCCCGGCCTATGCCGACAGCGCGGTGATTTCCGAATACCTGCAAAAGACCGGCGCACAGGGCATCGTGTCCCGGATGGGGCGGCTCGATGCCGCCGTCATGGACGCCGCGCCGCAGCTCAAGGTGATCTCGAAACACGGGGTCGGCGTCGACAACATCGACATCGCGGCGGCCGCCGAACGTGGCATTCCGGTGCTGGTCGCAACCGGGGCCAACGCGGTGTCGGTCGCCGAACACGCCATTGCGCTGCTGCTGGCGGCGGTGAAGCGCGTGCTGCCGCTGGATGCAGGGCTGCGGGCGGGGCGTTGGGAAAAGCCGGGCTTCGCGGGCCGCGAGATCGCCGGGTCCACCATGGGCCTGATGGGCATGGGGGCGATTGCACAGGCGACCGGTCGCATGGCGAAAGGGCTGGGCCTGACGCTGGCAGGCTATGACCCCTACGCGCCCGATGCTGCCTTTTCGGATCTGGGTGTCACCCGCTGTGAAACGGTCGAGGACCTGCTGGCGCGCTCGGACATCCTGTCCCTGCATTGCCCCCTGACGGACCAGACGCGCGGCATCCTGAATGCCGACGCGCTGGCACGGATGCCTGCGGGGTCCTACGTCATCAACACCGCGCGCGGCGGGCTCATCGACGAGGCGGCGCTGGTCGCGGCGATCCGCTCTGGCCATCTGGCAGGTGCCGGTCTGGACACCTTCGCGGTGGAGCCGCCCGCCGCCGACCATCCTTTCTTTGCCCTGCCGGAAATCGTGCTGACGCCGCATATCGGCGGCGTGACCCGTCAGGCGGGCGCCCGTGTCGGCGTCGAGGCGGTGCGCGGGATCTTCCAGGTTCTCGCGGGCGAAGCCGTCGCCCCCGAACGCATCATCAACCGAAAACTGCTGGCCGCCGCACAGGCTGATCTCGCCAGCGTGGAGAAATGACCATGACCATCGGGTTCCGTATCCTCAACCGCGACCGTGTCGCCCCTGCGGACATCGTCGCCGCATTCGCCAGGCTGCCCGTTGCCAACGTGTCCGACAGCATGTCGCGCATGACCGCCGCCGGACCGACCCTGCGCCCGATGCACACGAGTGGTGGCATGGCGGGCGTCGCCCTGACGGTCAAGGCGCGTCCCGGCGACAACCTGATGCTGCACGCGGCCATCGACCGGGCGGTCCCCGGCGACGTGATCGTCGTCGATGCGGGCGGCGCGCTGGACAATGCCCTGATGGGCGAACTGATGCTCGCCTATGCGATCAAGAAGGGCGTCGTCGGTTTCGTCATCAACGGCGCGATCCGCGATCTGGACAATTTCCGCGAGACGAACCTGCCGACCTGGGCGGCGGGTGTCACCCATCGCGGTCCCTACAAGGACGGCCCCGGCGAACTCAACGTGCCCATCGCCATCGACGGCATGGTGATCCATCCCGGCGACATCATCATCGGCGACAGCGACGGTGTGCTCTGCGTGCCCATCGACGAGGCCGAGGCGATCCTGAAGGCCACGCAGGCGAAATCCGCCGCCGAGATCAAGCAAATGGCCGCCATCGAGGCGGGCACCAACGACCGCAGCTGGGTCGACCGCGCGCTGCGCGAGCGCGGCTGCGCCCTGCCGCAAGACTGAACCACACGCATGAACAGGAGGAGTGACATGCTCAACATCTTCAGGAAGACCACAATTGCCGGCGCGATGATCCTCGCCGCCGGGGCGGCGCTGGCCGAGTATCCCGAAAAGCCCATCGAGGTGATCGTCGGCTATTCCGCGGGCGGCGGCACCGACGTGATGGCCCGTACCGCGGCACCGTTCATCGAGAAATACCTGGGCGAGGGCGCCAGCCTCGTTGTCAAGAACGTGCCCGGCGCTTCTGGCCAGATCGGTGTGACCGAGGCGGCCAATGCCGATCCCGACGGCTACACTCTCGGCACCTTCAACCTGCCGGGCATGATGGCACGCACCATCGACCGCGAGGCGGAATACGACCGCGACAGCTTTACCTACCTGGCCAACGTGGTGAATGACCCGAACGTGATCGTCACCTCGAAAAACAGCGGCCTCGACACGCTCGACAAGCTGCTCGAAGAGGCGAAGGCCAATCCCGGCGCGATCACGGTCGGCATGTCGTCTCTGGGCGGCGACGACCACTTCGCGCTGATCAAGCTGCAGAACGCCACCGAGACAGAGTTCACGATCGTGCCGTTCAAGGGGTCCGCCCCGGCCCGCACCGCGCTGCTGGGCGGTCACGTTGCCATGGGCATCCTCAACATTTCGGAAGTGGCCGAATTCCAGGACCAGCTGAACGTGCTGGGCGTCGCCACGAAGGAACGCTCGCAATTTGCCCCGGACCTGCCCACCTTTCAGGAACAGGGCCTCGACCTCGTGAACGGCTCGCTGCGCGGCTTCATCGCCCCGGCCGGTCTGCCCGAGGACGTGCAGGCCAAGCTGCTGAATGCCTTTTCGCAACTGTCTGGCGATCAGGAATTCCTCGACGCCATGGCCGCGACCGCCAACCCGGTCGAAGTCGTGACCGGCGACGAGTTCAAGCAGCTGACCTCGGACCTCTACGACCTCGCCAAGGGCGTGTGGGAAACCACTCCCTGGAACTGAGGCCCCGGAGACCCGAGGTCCTTTGCGTGAGGGTGGCCCACCCGCCCTCACGCCCCCCCATCCCCTGACATCAAGAGCACTCCCATGCCCGAGAGCCGCACTTCCCGCCTGACCCGGCCCGAGACCCTGACGGCGCTCGGCATCATCGTGGTCGCCGCCGGATTCCTGATCCCCACCACCGACATGCGCCCGATCTCCGCGCTGCTGCCCGCCGCGATGCTGATCGGCCTGATCGTCCTGTCGGTGCTTCTGCTGGTCGCCGACCAGCGCAAGGCCGCTGCGGGCCAACCCGCGCAGCCCATGACCAAATCGCCCAAAAGCGTCATCGGTGCCTTCCTGCTGATCGTCGCCTATGCGCTCGCCACCGATTTCATCGGCTTCTACGTCAGCACAGCCCTGACAATCCCGCTGGTGGCCTGGATCTTTGGCTACCGCAGCCCCCTTGGCCTGTTGATCGCGACGGTGATCGTGGTCGGAACCATCTGGGCGATCTTCGATTTCGGGATGAGCCAGGACTTTCCCGCCGGCCGTCTGTGGGGGCGCTGAACTATGTATTCCGATCTTCTGCACGCCCTGCCCAACGTCTTTGCCCTTGCGAATTTCGCCGCCGTCATCATCGGCGTGGTCGCCGGCATCGTCGTGGGGGCCATGCCGGGCCTCTCCGCCACCATGGCGATTTCCGTCCTGGTTCCCTTCACCTTCGGCCTCGAACCGCTGGTCGCGCTCGGCCTGATGGCTGGCATCTACAACGGTGCCATGTACGGCGGCGCGATACCCGCCGTGCTGCTGCGCATTCCCGGCACGCCCGCCGCCGTGGCCACCACCTTTGACGGCTATCCCATGGCGCAGAAAGGCGAAGGCGGCTTTGCCCTTCAGGTCGCGGTGGTGTCCTCCTCGATCGGCGGCATTGCCTCGGCCTTTGCGCTGATGCTGCTCGCGCCGCCGCTGTCGAAAGTCACGCTGCTGTTCGGCCCGTCCGAGGTGTTCTGGGTCGCGGTCTTCGGCCTTGCCTCGATCATCTTCCTTCTGGGTGGCAACCCGGTCAAAGGGCTGATCTCGGCCTGTTTCGGGGTCTTCGTATCGGTGATCGGCTCTGACCCGATCTATGGCAACGACCGTTTCACCTTCGGCCAGCTGGAGATGCTGGACGGCATCAACATCGTGATCCTTCTGGTCGGCCTTTACGCGCTGCCGCCGGTGATCGACCTGCTGGAAACGCCGCTGAAAACCGACGGCGTCAACAGCTCGAAACTGGGGACCGAAACGATCTGGAAGGCGCTGCCGCGCATGAAATCCTACTGGAAGACATGGCTGCGCGGGTCCTTCATCGGGATCTGGATCGGCATCCTGCCCGGTGCGGGCGGGTCCATGGCGGCCTTCATGTCCTACAACGAAGCGCGCCGTGCCTCGAAGACCCCCGACACCTGGGGCGAGGGCGAACCCGAGGGCGTCGCCGCCGCCGAGGTTGCCAACAACGCCGATACCGCGTCGGCGCTGATCCCCGCCCTGACGCTGGGCATCCCCGGCACCGCCGTCGCGGCGGTCATGCTCGGGGGGCTTCTGGTCCACGGGCTGCAACCGGGGCCGATGCTGTTCCGGGACAATCCGGACGTGGTCTTCGGCTTCATGTGGCAGTTCCTGTTCGGCGCGATCCTGCTGGTTCTGCTGGGCGGCTCGCTGGCGACCAACTCCTTTGCGCGCCTGCTGAACCTGCCGCGCCCCCTGTTGGGGTCCGTCATCATCGTGCTCATGCTGATCGGCGTCTACTCGATCCATGGCCGCATGTTCGACGTCTACCTGATGCTGGGCTTCGGTGCGATCGGCTGGGTCATGGACCGGCTGAAGTTCCCGCTGCCGCCCGTCGTGCTGGGCCTGATCCTGGGTGGCTTTGCCGAGGAAAACCTGCGCCTTGCCCTGCGGATCGGACGCGGCGACCCGTCGATCCTGTTCCAGAACGTGACCAGCCTTGTTCTCGTCGCGCTGACCATCGCCGTGATCGTCGGCCCGACACTGAAGAAGCGCCTGATCGACAGCCGCAAGCCGGCATGACCGCCAGCCCGCACCATACCGTCCGCGAGGATTGGCTCGCCCTGGCGCAGGAGGACATCCTTGCGCCGGGGCAACCCATCCTGGACGCGCACCACCACCTGTGGGATCGCCCCGAAGGCCGGTATCGCGCGGCAGAGCTGATGGCGGATGTGCGGGCTGGCCATGATGTGCGGGCAAGCCTCTATGTCCAGTGTCGCACCGGGTATCGGACCGACGGCCCCGAGCCGCTGCGCCCCGTGGGCGAGGTCGAGACCGTGCTGGACTGGACACGCGGGCAGGACCGCTTCCCGGCGGGGATCGTCGCCATGGCGGACCTGCAACTGGGCGATGCCGTGCGCCCGGTGCTGGAAGCGCTGACCGAGGCCGGACAGGGCCGGGTGAAGGGCATCCGCAACAGCACCGCCTGGCACGCCGATCCGGCGGTGCAGTCCAATCCCGCCCCGCCCCCCGATGGCTTGCTGCGCAGCGCGGCCTTCCTCGCAGGCGCGCGGGCGGTGGCCGGTGCGGGTTTGTGCCTCGACGTCTGGGCCTACGAGACGCAACTGGACGAGGTCCGCGCGCTGGCCCGCGCCCTGCCGGACCTGACCGTCATCGTCGATCACTGCGGCGGCCCGCTCGGTGTCGGCCAGCATGACCGCTTCGACCCGGACAATTTCCACGACTGGCGCGCGGCGCTTGCGTCGGTCGCCGCCCTGCCCAACACGCGGATCAAGATCGGCGGTTTCGGGCTGCGCGTGTTTGGCTGGCGCTATGCCGACGCGGCGCTGCCGCCAAAGTCCGAAACGCTGGCGCAGGACTGGCAGCCATGGGTGGAGACCTGCCTCGACCTTTTCAGCCCGGATCGCGCGATGTTCGAAAGCAACTTCCCCGTCGACAAGGGGCAGTTCGGCTACCGGGCGCTGTGGAACGCCTTCAAGCGTCTGGCCGCGCCTCTGGGCCAGGATGACAAAGACGCCCTGTTCTGGCGCAGCGCCGCCCGGACCTACGGCATCGACCAACAGATTTTCGCACATGATAACGGGAGGATACCGTCATGAAGAAAACCCTCATCGCGCTTGCGCTGGCCCTGTCGGCCACGACGGCGCTGGCAGACTACCCGGAAAAGCCCATCGAGATCGTCGTCGGCTACTCCGCCGGTGGCGGCACCGACGTCATGGCCCGCACCGTGGCGCAATTCCTCGAAAAGGAACTGGGCGACGGCGCGTCCGTGGTGGTCAAGAACATGCCCGGCGCCGGTGGCCAGATCGGCTTTACCGAGGTGGCGAAGGCCGCGCCCGACGGCTACACGCTGGGCACCTTCAACCTGCCCGCCGCTCTGGCCCTGACGAAGGACCGCAAGGCAGACTACGGCGTGGACAGCTTTACCTATCTGGCGAATTTCGTCGATGACCCGAACACGGTGACGGTCGCCGCAACCTCGCCCTTCCAGACACTGGGCGAGCTGCTCCAGGCCGCCATGGCCGAGCCGGGTGCCATCACGATGGGTCTGTCCAGCCTTGGCGGCAACGATCACTTCAGCGCCAACATGCTGGCGGCGGCCAGCGGCTCCGAATTCACGCTGGTGCCGTTCAAGGGCGCGTCCATGGCGCGCACGGCGATCATGGGCGGCCACGTCGCCGCCGGAACCATGGCGCTGAGCCAGACCTCGGGCTTTGCCGACGACCTGCGGGTGCTGGCGGTGCTGGCCGACGAACGCTCGCCCTTCAGCCCCGACGTGCCAACCGCGAAGGAGCTGGGGTTTGACGTGGAAATGTCGTCGCTGCGCGGCATCGTGGCCCCGGCAGGGATGGACCCGGCACTGGCAGACCGCCTGCGCGCCGCGCTGACCGCCGTGAACGAAAACCCCGAGTTCCAGACCATGATGGAAGCCCAGGGCAACCCCATCGCCTTCATGGCGGGCAGCGACTTCGCGGCAACCGCCGCGGCACAGGACGCGGTGACACAGAAGATCTGGGACGAAACACCCTGGAACTGACTTGAATGGCCGGGCCAACGCGTCCGGCCGACCTATTCAAACCCCGGAGGAAACCAACATGTTCAAGACCCTGAGCGCCGCGGCGCTGATCGCCGCATCCGCAACCCTCGCCCATGCCGAGGAATGGACCGCCTACACCTATTCGTCCGTCTCCACGACCGCAGCCGTCAAGGGGATGCAACGCATTGTCAACCGCGCCGCCACCGAGGCCGACCTGACCATCGACCTGCATCTGGGCAAGACCCTGCAGATCGCGTCCGCCGACATCACGCAGGCGGTGGGCGATGGCGTTGTCGACATGGCGGCGGATTTCTTCTTTTCCGGCTCGGTGCCGCTGGCGCGGGTGCTGAACCTGCCGATGCTGATCGAGAATGACGCGCAATGGGCCAAGGCCTATGCCGCGATGGAACCGACGCTGGTCGAGGCCTTTGCCGGGCAGGGTGTCGTGCTGCTGGGCAGCTACCGCTATCCGGAGCAGACGATCTTTACCACCTTCGAGGTGACCTCGCTGGCTGATCTCGACGGCCACAAGATCCGCGTGACCTCGCCCGAGCAAGGCAAGTTCGTCGAGACCTTCGGCGGCGCGCCGATCACCCTGTCCGGGTCCGAGGTGCCGACTTCGCTGGAACGTGGCGTGATCGAGGGCGTGCTGACCGCCTCGGCGGGCGGCGCAAAGAACTGGCACGAGTTCCTGCCCTACAACTACCGCTTTGCCGTCAACTACGGCAACTCCATGATCATCGCCAACGCCGACAGCTTTGCCGCGCTGTCCGAGGACGCGCAGGCCGCGCTACGCGGCATCGTCGCCGAGGAAGGCCCGAAAACCACCGAGGAATTCCTAGAGGACGAGGGCGTGCAGAAGGCGTCGCAGGCCGAGGCGGGCATGACGCTGGTCGATTCCGCCGAGGGCGACGTCGCCATGGCCACCGAAAAGCTCGCGCCCTTCTGGGAAGCCTGGGCCGAGGAAAACGGGCCGGAGTACGTCGAAGCGCTGGCCACCGTGCGCGCAGCCATCGGCAAGTAAGATGCACGGGGCAAACACACAGGGGCCGGTATCCGCCGGCCCCCTCTTCGATGCGGTGGCGCGGGTCACTGGCGTGGCGACGGGCGCGGTGCTGGTGGCGCTGGTCTCGCTCGTCTGCCTCGAGGCGCTCCTGCGGGGCGGGTTCAACTATTCGCTGGGCTTTGCCGAGGAATTGACGGGCTACGGCGTCGTCTTCCTGACCTTCTTTGGCGCGGCACTGGCGCTGCGCGGCCAGGCCTTGTTCCAGGTGCATTTCCTGCTCGACAAGTGGCCCGAAGGCACACGCCGCTGGCTGATCCGTGGCTTTGTCCTGATCGCGCTGGTGATCTGCGTCATCCTCGCGTGGAAGACGAAGGACCTGTCGCTGTCGTCCTTCTCGCGCGGGAAATTCGCGCCCACCGTCCTGCGCACGCCCTTGTGGATTCCGCAGGTCATGCTGCCGCTGGGATTTTCCCTGCTGGCCTTCTTTCTGGTCGAGCAATTTCTGCTGACCTTCCGCAAATCCGGGGACTGAACCATGGAAGCGATCCTTGCCTTTGGCCTGCTGATCGGCCTGATCGTCGGCGGCATGTGGGTGCAATTCGCCGTCGCCGGTGCCGGGCTGGCCTATATCTGGCTGCTCAAGGGCTTTGGCGGCTGGAAGGCTCTGGGCCTCGTCAGCTGGGGCGCGGCCAACAGTTTCACCCTCGCCGCCATTCCGCTGTTCGTGCTGATGGCGGAAATCCTGCTCGGTTCCGGCCTGTCGACACGGCTCTACAACGGCGTCGCGCCCTTCATGCGGCGGCTGCCGGGGGGGCTGTTACACACCAATATCGCGGGCAGCGGCATCTTTGCGGCGATCTCGGGCGGCTCTGCGCCCACCGCCGCCGCCATGTCCACCGTTGCCCTGCCGGAACTGTCGGCGCGCGGCTATGACAAGCGTCTTGTGGCCGGGTCACTGGCCGCGGGCGGCACGCTGGGCATCCTCATTCCCCCCTCGATCACCATGATCATCTACGCCACCTTCACGGAAACCTCGATCGCACGCCTGTTCGCTGCCGGGCTGATGCCGGGCATCCTGCTGGCGCTGTGCTACATGGGGTTCATCATGGCGCGCGTGCTGATGAACCCCGCGCTGGCCCCCCGGGTCGAGACCCGCGCCACGGCGGGCGACCTTGGCCGGGCGCTGCTGGACATCCTGCCCTTCCTCATGCTGATCGTGATCGTGCTGGGCAGCATCTACGGCGGCTTCGCCACCCCGACCGAGGCCGGGGCCGTGGGCACTGTCGGCGCGATCCTGATTGCCGCCCTCTACCGCAAACTGACCCTGCAACTGCTCAAGGACGCGCTGGCGCGCACCGCCTCCATGTCCGGCAACATCCTGTTCATCGTCTTCACCTCGATGATCTTTGCCTATGCCACCGCGCTGTCGGGCATCGGTGAGGACCTCGTCGCCAGGTTGGAAGACGCGAATGTCTCGCGGCTGACCTTCCTGCTGATCGTCATGGTGGTCTTCGCGATCCTCGGCTGCTTCATGGAGGGGCTGGGGATGATCGCGATCATCGTGCCGGTGATCTTCCCGGCGCTGCTGGCGCTGGAGGTGGACCCGATCTGGTTCGGCGTCTTCGTGGTGATCCTTGTAGAGCTGGGCCAGTTGACACCGCCGCTGGGCGTGATCCTCTTTGTCGTGGCCAGTTCCTCGGACGAGGTGAAGGTCGAGGATGTTATCATGGGCACCCTGCCCTTCTTCCTCATCATCGTGGCCTTCATGCTGCTGCTGATCGGCGTGCCCGACATTGCCCTCTTCCTGCCGGAGTTCACATTCGGATGACGCAGACCTACCCCTTCCCCGAACCGGTCGTCATCGACGCCGACGTGTTCACCGAACTGCCCGCCGCGCTGCGGCGCTCCGGGCAACCCTCCTATTGGGCCGAAAAGAACCGACGCGGCGCGCCCGCCGACAGTTTCCTCGAAGGGCCGTCGTTTGACCGCCAGGGCAACCTGTACTTCGTGGACATCCCGTTCGGTCGCGTGTTCCGCGCCGCGCCGGACGGTCGGATCACCCAGATCGCGGAATACGACGGCCAGCCCAACGGCCTGAAAATCCACCGCGACGGGCGGATCTTCCTTGCCGACTACCAGAACGGCATCCTGCTGCTCGATCCGGACACGGGAGCCGTGACCAAGGCATTGGGCGATGCCGACACCGAAAGCTTCAAGGGCTGCAATGACCTGCATTTTGGCCGCGACGGGGCGCTGTATTTCACGGATCAGGGCCAGACCGGGCTTCAGGACCCCTCGGGCCGCGTCTGGAAATGGCAGCCAGAGACCGGCGCCCTGACCTGCCTGATCGACAAGGTGCCCAGCCCGAACGGGCTGGTGCTGGACCTTGCCGAACACGTGCTGTTCCTCGCCGTGACGCGGGCCAATGCGGTCTGGCGTCTGCCCCTGTCGCCCTCGGGGCGGGTCAACAAGGCGGGGCTGTTCATCCAGTTCTCCGGCGGGCGCGCGGGGCCGGACGGGCTGGCGCTCACCTCGGAGGGCGGCGTGGTGGTGTGCCAGACCGGCATGGGCCTCGTCTGGGTACATGATGCGCTCGGGCGGCCCATCGCCGTGGTGCGCAGCCCGCGCGGGCTGGGGACGACCAACTGCGCCTTTGGCGGGCCGGAGGGGCGGACCCTCTTCATCACCGAAAGCGACAGCGGCAGCATCCTGAGCGCAGAGTTCCCATCGGAACTCGGCATCAGGGGGGCGCCGATGTTCTCCGGCGCGCTGTAGACCGGGGGCGTGGCGCCGCCCCCCGCTTTGACCCTGTCAGAACCCGTACAGGGCTTCGGGATTGTCCCACATGCAGCGGTCAAAGGCCTCGCGGCTCAGCGCCGCGCGGCAGAGGTCCAGCATCGGCGGGATCTCCGGCAGCGGCTCCGGGGTCATCACATGCGGCCAGTCGCTCCCCCAAAGCAGCCGCTCGGGGAACCCCGTGCCGATGCGCCCGATCAGGGCGGTCAGGTCGGCGTAGCGCCCGATGTCGGTGCTGATCCGCGTCGGCGACAGCTTCACCCAGACGCGCCCGGTGTCGAGCAGGCGGCACAACGCATCCGGCGCGGCGGGATCGACATGGCCGATATGGTCGAGCACCAGCCGAACGCCCGCAGGCAGTCCCGGCAGCATCGCGGCAATCCGGTCAAAACTGCGCGGCTCGGTGTTCAGTTCGATGTGCCAGCCGACCTCGGCCACCCTGTCCGCAAGTTCCGGCAAGGACGCAAGCGCGCTGTCCCCCAGCCGCGCGCGGTCCTGCACGCGGGTCGCGCGAAAACCGGCGGCGTGCAGGGCGGGCAGGTCGGCATCGGCGCCGATCATGGCAACGCCGCGCAGGGCGACGGGGCCCTGCGTCCCCAGCACCGCGACAAGGCGGCTGTTGTCCGTCCCGTCGACCGAGGCCTGCACCACCACCGCGCGGCGCACGCCCAGCGGCGCAGCCTCGGTCGTATAATCGCGGATGTCGCGGGCGGGCGGGACATAGGCCCCGGTCCCCGGCGTGGCCTCCCTGGCGAAGGAATGCAGGTGGCAGTCGGTAATCATTTCCGCCCCTTTCGCAGGCCAATGCCCAGGCTGACGACCAGCGACAGCGCAATCAGTCCGACCAGCCCGACCGTAATGGGCGAACCGACAAAAATGCCGTAGCCACCGCCCGAGGTCAGCAGCGCCTGCCGCAGGCTTTGCTCGAACGGCGCGCCAAGGATCAGACCGATCAACAGCGGTGGCAGCGGAAAATTCGACCGTCGGAACAGGAAACCCAGCACGCCCGCGCCCAGCATCACCCAGACGTCGAACAGGCTGTTGTTCACCGAGAATGCGCCGAAAATCGCGAGGATCGTGATCGCCGGCAGCAGGTGGCGCGGCTGGATGCGGGTGACATGGATCGCCACGCGAAACAGCAGCAGGCCAAGGATCACCGTCGGGAACGACGACAGCAGCAGCGCCTCGAAGATGGCATAGACTTCAAGCCCGTGATCGCGGAACAGGAACGGCCCCGGCGCCAGCCCATGCAGCATGAAGGCCCCAAGGATCACCGCCGTGACCGCATCGCCGGGAATGCCCAGAGCGAGTGTCGGCACCAGCGCACCGCCGGTGACAGCGTTGTTGGCGGCCTCGGGGGCCGCAACGCCTTCGGCTGCGCCCTTGCCGAACTGCTCCGGGTCCCTGGACCGGGCGCGCGCAAGGTTGTAGCTCATGAAGGCCGGGACGGTCGATCCGATGCCGGGCAGGATGCCGACGAAGGTGCCGATGACCGAGGACAGCAGCAGCGTCACGCGCATCCGCCACAGCTCGGCCATCCGCACGACCGAGGATTGCAGCGGTGGCATCTCGGCATCGCCCGTCAGCGGTTCGCGGTCGAAGGCCTGCAACAGGACCTCGGACATGGCAAAGAGGCCGATCAGCACCGGGATCAACTGGAAACCGTTCTCAAAGGCGAAGGAGCCGAAGGTGAAGCGCGGCGTGCCGCTGATCGGATCGAGACCGACGATGCCCGCACAGGCGCCGACCAGCACCATGATGAGCGCGTCCAGCCTTGACCCTCCCCCGAACAGAACGATGACCAGCAGGGCAAACAGCATCAGCATCGCCATTTCCGCCGGGCCGAAATCCAGCGCGAACCGCGCCAGCGGTTCCGCCAGTGCCATCAGGACAAGGCAGCTGAAGATATTGCCAAAGACGCTGGCGTAGAGGGCAAGGCGCAACGCCCGCCCGCCTTCGCCGCGCCGCGCCATGGCAAACCCGTCGATGGCCGTTGCCGCCGAGGACGGCGTGCCCGGCACGTTCAGCAGCACCGCCGAGATCGACCCGCCAAAGATCGCGCCCTGGTAGACGCCCAGCAACAGGATGATGGCCGGGATCGGCTCCATCGAGAAGGTGACCGGGATCAGCAGCGCGATGGCCATGGTCGGCCCAAGCCCCGGGATCGCGCCGATGACGATCCCCACGACGATGCCGACCAGCGCCGCGACCAGAACCCACAGGTCCAGAAGTTGAATGAAGGCGTCCTGCAACACGGGCATACGTCCTTGTCAGGGCAAAGGAATATTCAGCCCGTGCCGCCCGCCGTAGGCGACGAGGGCGGCGGCCAGGACGGGCACGATCAGGGGCAGCGGGCGTCTTTCGCCCAGCACCAGCGCCACGGCGACCCCGGTCCCGGCGGCCGCCACGAAGAAGCCTGTGACCGGCATCACCCACAGGGACGCCGCCACGAAGACCGCCACGGCCGCCACCCGGCCCAGCCGCACGGGGCGGCCCAGCGGACTGTCCCCGGCCCGCAACGTCAGGACCAGCCGCAGCGCCAGAACCGCCGCCAGCAGCCAAAACGCCAGACGCGGAAAGCTGCGGGCATCCGGCCCGCTGTCGCCAAAGCCGAACACCTCGATCTGTCGGTCCAGAACGGCAATCGCCCCAAGCGCCGCCGCCAGCAGCAGGCCCGTCGTCAGCAGCCGAAAACCGGGGCGGGACAGCCCGCCCCCCGTCTCGCTGCTCAATTGCCAAGACCCTTGGCGATCTCGCGGTAGGCGTTCAGGTTCTCTGCAATCGTCTTGCCCAGATCCTCGCCGGACATGATCCGCACCGGCTGGCTGAGATCTGTCATGAAGGTCGCGAACTCGTCCGACGCGGCGACTTCGGTGAAGGCGGCCTCGAGCTTGGCGATGATCGCCGGATCGGTGCCGTCGGGGGCCATGATGCCCACGATGGACGGGAACTCTGCCGCCAGACCGGCCTCTTTCAGCGTTGGCGCGTCGGGGAAATCCGGGTCGTTGGCACCATCGAGCACGCCGAGCAGGCGCAACTGGCCGTCCTTCACCAGGTCGCGGTAGGCCGGGACCAGCGCCGCGTTCACGTGGCCACCCAGCACCGCCGCCGTAGCCTTTGCCGCGCCGTCGAAGGGCACATGCTGCAACGTCGCGCCGGTTTCCCTGGCGACCGAGGCAAAGGCCAGATGCGCACCGCCCATGGCACCGGCTGTCCCATAGGTGACGGCACCGGACTTGGCCCCCTCGATCAGGGCGTCGAGCGTGTCATAGGGCGAATCCGCCGGCACCAGCACACCGTGGAACGGGCCGGAATAATTCATGATCGCCGTGAAATCCGCCAGCGGGTCATATCCCACGTCCCGCAGGGCCGGGGTGACGAAGGACGGCGAAGACGTGGTGGCAATCAGCGTGTAGCCATCCGGCTCGGCCGATGCGACCGCGCGCATTGCATTGGTGCCGCTGGCGCCGGGCTGGTTTTCCACCACGATGGGCTGACCCAGGATCTTTTCCGCCATGGTCGCCATCTGGCGGGCCGAAACGTCCGTGGTGCCGCCCGCGCCATAGGGCACGACCAGCGTGATCGGTCGGTTCGGGTAATCCTCTTGCGCCATGGCCGCAAAAGGCACGAAGGCCACGCCGGCCAACAAGGCCAGACCGGTACGCCGTGTGAATGTCATGGTATCCTCCCAAGTCTCGAACGTGTCGGCTGATTTACTCGGCAATCGGCCAACATCAATTGGCTATGGCAGCATCATTCTGCGGCCCAGCTCTGGTCTCCCATCCAGATGCCGGACCATCACATTTATCACATCTTAACAAAAGAGCGAATATTTTAATGTTATATACAGAAATTCTGCACAAGCGCGCATCATGGCAAGACCGATGGCGTAGATCGCCCCCACGCACGAACCGATGTAATGCTGGCCCGGCACACACGCCATTTAAATGGCAAATTACACCCTGTGCCGAACCGAGCCCTGGCAGCCATGCAGGCAGCCGAGGCCCTCTCCGGTGCCATCACGCGGGGCCGACGGCCCGAGAGCGCGCCCGCCACCAGCACCTCACCGGGCATCAGGGTCATGACCGCCAAGAGGATCGCCACCGGGAACGCCAGACCGGCGATGGGCGCATGCCGGACCACCTGCCCCCGTTGAGGCCCGTTCAGGCCCGTTCAGATCCGTTCAGGCCCGCGGCACGGTGATGCCCTGCCCCGCGATGGCGCGCTGAACCGCCGGGCGGTCCAGCATCCGGTTGTGATGCGCGGCAATGGCGGGCGGCAGCGGCACCTCCTTCAACAGCGCCCAGCGCGTCATGTAGAACAGCACGCTGTCCGCGACCGAATACTCGCCCGCCAGCCACCCGTGACCCTCCAGCCGCTCTGCCAGCTGTTCAAAGCCGATGGCGATCTGCGCCCGACCATGCTCCACCAGATCCGCCTGGGTCTGCGCGTTCGGCGAGAACTTCATCGGCACGATGACAAAGGTGAAGCCGCGCATATGCACGGAGGCCACCATGTAATCCATCAGCTCCATCACGCGCAGCCGCGCCTCGGCGTCGTTCGGCAACAGCCCGGCCTGCGGGAATGTATCCGCGATCCAGAAGGCAATCGCCTGGTACTCGGTCAGCAAGGACCCGTCCGGGCGCACCACGGCAGGCACCTTGCCCTTTGGGTTCACGGCGCGAAATTCCGGCGAGAACTGCTCTTTCTTGGCGAAATCGAGCGTGTGGGCGGTGTAATCGGCGCCCGCTTCCTCCAGCAGGATGCGGGTGCCGACAGAGCAGCTTCCGGCGGAGCCGTACAGGTGTATCATTGGGTCAGACCTCTGCGACGATGCGATTTTCGATCACGCCGGGGCTTCGATCCCGGTGCGCGCCACCTCGCCTCGTTGCAGGGGGACAGGCGGCTTCATCGCCCGCCCGACGCCCCCCGGCTTCGGCGTAATGGCCTGGCTCCGCTCCGCGATCTGGTCCCAGACGTCATGGTGCAACAGACGTGTATTGCCGTCCCGACGCAAGTCATCATTGGCCCGATATTGACCCGACATTGGCCCCATGGCGCACGCGCAGCCGGGGCGGATCACGGATCTGGTCCGCCGGACCGACGCAGGGGGGGGCGTCGAGGCTGTCCGGCAACGGCGGCGCGGGAACCCGGACGCGGCACGGCGGTATCGTCATCGGCGCGCAGCCCGACGAAAGCTGACCGCACGGCGGCACAAGGGTTGCGATACCCTCGTCTGCCAGTCTGATCTTGCCACCCACGTTGGACATTTCCGAACCGGGCAATTTGCTGCCGCAATAAATTGTCAGCCGACAATTTGCCCCCGTCCGCAATTTTTTATCCTTTGTTTTCAATGCCCCATCTTTGCAATTTTCGCGCGCGGGCCAGCACACATCCGAACGGGCAGCGCCAGACCCCATCTCGGTGAACGGCTCCACGAGCGCCCCCGGCCCCCGAAAGGACAGCGCTCCAGACCTTTGTCGAGCGACCTTTCGGCGCACCCCTCATCCTGAAGGGGTCGAGCACGGTGTTGCAGGTCGCGCCGATCGCGGGGTTTGACCTCAGGCCCGGTAGGCTACCAGCCAGCCGAGGGTCGCGTCGGTGTCCCCGCCGGGTTTGTACTCTGCGCCAAGCGGACGGTCCCAGCCTTCGGCGGCGATGCGGTCAAAGACGTAAGCGTAGTTTACCTCGCCATGATCCGGCGCGGCGCGGTCCGGGACAGAGGCGAACTGCACGTGGCCGATGAGGGGCTTGAGGGCTGTGAAGCGCGTGGTGATGTCCCCTTCGGTGCGGCCCACGTGGTAGCAGTCGAACATGAGCCTGACGCCCGGCAGGTCCAGTTCCGCGATGATCGCGGCGGCCTGATCGGTGGTTTGCAAGAAATAGCCGGGAGCGTCGTGACGGTTCAGCGGCTCGATCACGAGGGTGATCTGCTCGGGGGCCTGCGCACGGGCGTAGCGGAGGTTGGCGAGGAAGGTCGCGTGGGCCTCTGGGCCTTGGGCGAAACCCGCCATGACGTGGATCGCGCCGCAGTCGATGGCGGTGGCGTAGGCGACGGCCTGGTCGATGGCTTGGCGGGCGTCGGCCTCGCGGCCCGGCAGTGCCGACAGGCCGTTTTCGCCGGGGTTGCCGCGGACAGTGTTGAGGCCAAGCATCCGGAGGCCGGTTTCTGCGAGGGCTGCGCGCGTGGCCTCGGCGGGCGTGTCGTAGGGCCAGTGGCATTCTACAGCGTCGAAGCCTGCGGCATGCGCCGCGCGGATGGCGTCGGGCAGCGGGCGGTCGGTCCAGAGAAAGCCGAGGTTGGCGGAGAATTTCATGCGTCCCACTCCACGTTGAACTTGGTCACGAGGGCTTTGATCTGAGGGTCGGTGAGGGCGCGCGCCCCCATGCCGCGCGTCATCATCGCGAGGCGGGCGGTGTCCTCGAGTTCTTCGATGGCGTTGACGGCGGCCTCGACATCCGCGCCAGCCACCACGGGGCCGTGGTTGGCCAGCATCACCGCCGAACGTTTGCCGGCAAGGCCCCGGACGGCTTCGCCCATCGCCGGATCACCGGGGAGGAAGAAGGGAAGGAGCTTGACCTTCCCCAGCTTCATCAGCCCGTAGGGGGTGAGCGGGGGCAGGAAGTTGTCCTCGTCCGCGTCGGGCATCATCGACAGGGCGACGGCGTGGCAGGAATGCAGGTGGACCACCGCCCCCGCCGTGCTGCGGGTGTCGTAAAAGGCGGTGTGGAGCGGCATCTCCTTGGTCGGCTTGTCGCCTTCGACGTGGCGGCCTTCAGCGTCGAAACGCGACAGCCGCGCGGGGTCGAGACGGCCAAAGGAGGTGCCAGTGGGAGAGACCAGCAACCCGCCGTCCTCGGTGCGGGCCGAGATATTGCCGGTGCTGCCATGGGTCAGACCACGGTCAAACAGCGACTTGGCCAACAGGCAGATCTGTTCGCGCAGGGCGGTCTCGGTCATAGCGCCTCCAGTGCGTCGGAGAAGAAGGTCGGCGCGCCGAAGTTGCCGGATTTGAGCGTCAGGGCAAGGTCGTGGCCCGCGCTGGTGCAGTAGGTCCACGGCACGCCCGGGGCGATCTCCTTGCCAATATCCAGCCTCGCGACGTTCAACGCTTGCGTGACAGCGCCGGAGGTCTCGCCCCCCGCGACGACGAAGCGGCGCACGCCTGCGTCGCGGGCGGCGGTGGCGAGCGTGGCGAGGGCCTGTTCCACGATCTCGCCCGCGCGGGCGCGGCCAAGGGTGGCTTGGGCCGCCTTCACGGCATCGGGGTCGGCGGTGGCGTAGATCAGGGGCGCTTGGGTCAGGTCCTGTTGGGCCAGCCAGTCCAGCGCCGGTCGCACACCGTTTTCCGCGAGGTCCAGCGGGTCGAGCCGCAGGGCGGGGGCACCCGTCGCGGTGTAACGCGCGACCTGCTGGTTGGTCATGGCCGAGCAGCTGCCCGAGAGGATCACGGCCTGCGGCGCGAGGGTCGGCGGCGTGAAGCTGGCCGCGCTGTCGCCCAGCATCCCGGCGGCGCGGTAGAGCGCGGGGAGCGGCATGGCGATGGCGCTGCCCCCGGTCAGCAGGGGCATGTCCATGCAGGCCTCGGCGATGGTGTAGAGGTCCTCGTTCGCCACGGCATCCACGACCAGATGCGCGGCCTCCGTGGCGGCCATGGCGGTGCGGATGGCCTCAGGGCCGCCCGCCACTGTCAGGCGGTCCACCAGCCCCACGGGGCGCGTGACCTGCGGTTGCAGCAGGCGCATCAGGTTGCTGTCCCGCATGGGGGTCAGGGGGTGGTCCTTCATCGGGCTTTCGGCGAGGGGCTGCTGCCCGACAAAGAGGTTGCCCATGAAGATCGCGCGCCCGTTTTCCGGGAAGGCGGGGCAGTAGATGGTTTGATTGGTCCCGAGCGCCTGCATCAGCGCCTCGGCCACGGGGCCGATGTTGCCCTGCGGCGTGGAATCGAAGGTGGAGCAGTATTTCCAGAAGAAGCGCTGCGCCCCCGCCCTTTGGAGCCAGTCGAGCGCGCGGAGCGTCTCGGTCACGGCCTCGTCTAGCGGAGCGGTACGGCATTTCAGGGCGATGACCTCGAAGGGCGCGGTGTCGGTCGGAGCCTCGTCGGGGATGCCCATGCGCAGGGAGACGGGGAGGCCCGAGCGCGCCAGAAGGCCCGCGAGGTCCGTGGCCCCGGTGAAATCATCCGCGATGCAGCCGAGAATTGTCATGCCTTGTCCTCCGGCAGAGTCAGGCCCGCGTTTCGGGCGTAGACCTTGGCGATGGCCGCGTCGTCTTCGCCGCCCAGCCCCATGCCCACGGCGACCATGTATTGTTGCAGCGCGGCGGCGGTGATCGGCGCGGAGAAGCCCGCCGATTTCGCCACGTCCAGCACGATGCCCAGATCCTTTGGCCAGATGTTGACCTGGCTGCGGGGCGTGTAATCGCCGTCGACGATATGCGGCGCGCGGTTTTCCAGCATCCACGAGGTGCCCGCGCATTTGGAGATGACCTCGACGAATTGGGCGGGCTCTACGCCCTGGGTCATGCCGAAGGTCAGGGCCTCGGCCATCGTCGCGATGTGGACACCGGCGAGCAGCTGGTTGACGGCCTTCATGGCGGAGCCCGGCCCGGCCTCGGCCCCCAGCTCGAACACGGTTTCGGCGCAGGCGTCCAGCACGGGGCGCGCGGCGGCGAAGGCCTCGGGCGTGCCGGAGGCCATGACGGAGAGTTTGCCTTGGGCCGCTTTCGTGGCACCGCCAGATATGGGCGCGTCGAGGTAGTGGATGCCTTGGACCTTGCAGCGCGCTTCCATGTCGCGGGCGAAGGCCGGGGGGACCGTGGCGCAGGAGAGGACGACCGCGCCGGGGGTGAGGCGGGCCACGATGCCCTGTTCGCCGAAGAGGACGGATTCCGTTTGGGCGGCGTTCAGGACGACGACCATGACCGCGTCGAGGTCGGCGGGCAGCGGTCCGGGCCGGCCGCCCTCGGACTGGAAACGCGCCATGGCATCGGGGTTGATGTCCTGCCCCCATGTGGGGAGGCCCGCGCGCAGGCAGCTTTGCGCCATGCCGTAGCCCATGGAGCCGAGGCCGATGACGGCGGTTCTGGGGATGCTCATGGCGGCCTCCTGTCGATATGTTTACGTAAACACTTGCTGTTTCTATCCCTGTTTACGTAAACAGGAGTCAAGGGATTTCGAAAGGTTCGGACGTGACGCAAGAGACGCGGCCCACCATGGGCGACATTGCCCGCACCGCCGGGGTCAGCCAGATGACGGTGAGCCGGGTCATGCGCGGGTCGGGACAGGTGTCCGAGGCGGTGCGGCAGCGGGTCGAGGAGGCGGCGCGGGCCCTGGGCTATGTGCCGAACCGTCTGGCGATGGCGCTGCGCGATGACAGCACGCCGCTGGTGGCGGTGATCCTGCCGACGCTGGAGAACCGCGTGTTCTCCGAGGTGCTGGGCGGGGTGACGGAGGTGCTGGGGCGGCATGGTTTGCAGCCGGTGTTCGGCGTGACAGAGTATGACCTGGAGCGCGAAGAGGAGCTGGTGCGCGACCTGCTGGCATGGCGGCCACGCGGCGTGATCCTGCCGGGGTTGGAGCATACGGAGGCGACACGGGCGGCGCTGCGGGCTTCGGGCGTGCGGGTGGCCGAGGTGATGGACATCGACGGCGCGCCGATCGCGGCGGCTTTCGGGGTGTCTCAGGCCGAGGCTGGGCGGATGACGGCGCGGCACATGCTGGCGCGCGGCTATCGGCGGTTCGCCCATGTGGGCGGGCCGAGGGGGCGCGACCTGCGGGCGGAGAAGCGGCTGGCGGGGTTCCGGGAGGTTGTGCGGGAGGCCGGGGCGGAGGTGGTGGCCGAGGAGGTCGTGGACGGGCCGTCCATGGTGGCGGGACGGCTGGCGACGGGACGGCTGTTGGACGGGGTGCGGCCTGAGGCGGTGTATTACGCCAATGACGATCTGGCGGCGGGGGGCATGATGGAATGCCTCGCGCGCGGGGTGGCGATGCCGGGGGGGCTGGCCCTGGCCGGGTTCAACGGGTTGGCGTTCCTGGACGCCCTGCCCTGTCGGCTGACGACGGTGGAGACGCCGCGGCACGAGATGGGCCTGCGCGCGGCGCGGTATGTCGTCGAGGGCGGCGACGAGGCGCGGGTGGACCTTGGGCTGCGGCTGGTCGCCGGGGAGACCTGTTAGCCTGCGTTGCGCAGGGGGTTGGCCTGTGTCGCGGGCTGCGCCTGCGGCGCGGGGCGCTGCGGTTTCAGCTGCGATTTCACCCAGGCGACGAGCCAGCTGGCGAGGGCCGCGACCGGCGGGATGACCCAGGGCAGCCACGTGGCCTCGGGGGCGACGCGGAACACGATCTGGCCGGAGAGCGCGAAGAGCGTGCCAAAGGCAAAGACGGCGAGGCTGTACTGGCCCATCAGTCTGAGCGGCGCGGCGATTGCGTGACCCGCGATGTCGCGGATGATCTGCGGGCAGGACAGGACGTAGACCAGCGCGAGCATGTGGCTGACGCGCGGGAAGGTCAGGAACGCCTTGTTGTGCGAGGTGAACTGGTAGGGCGCGCCGAGGCTGCTGAGCTGCGCCATCTTGTTGTTCATGAAGCTGGCCAGCGCCGGGATTTCCCGCCACGCCAGCGCGAACAGCAGGTAGCCCAGCGCGGCGTAGAACAGCGGGCGGGAGGCGGGGACGAGGCGTTCTCCGCGACGGTGGCGGATGCCGACCAGCAGGCCCACGACGAAGATCAGTTGCCACGAGAGCGGCGAGAGGAACCATTCGCCGTTGCCCGGGTAGTTGGGGATGTTGAGGCGGTAGGCGCCACCCACCCACCACAGCGCGATACTGGCCGCGAGGGTCGCCATGGGCCAGCGGATGCCGCCGATCAGCGCGAGGGGCGCGAGCAGCATCAGCACGATATAGGTCGGCAGGATGTTCACGTAACCGATCTGAAAGGAGAGGATCGGGATGCCGGTGAAGGCCGCCAGCGGGTCGGCGTAGAAGGTGACGAGGTTGTGCATCTCGCTGAACTTTGGGTTCAGAAAGGCAGTTGTGGCCCATGCAAAGAGCGCCAGCACCAGCACGGTCAGCAGCATCTGCACCATGTAAAGCTGCCACGCCCGCCCCCACAAAGGCATGACCGCGTCACGCAGCCGCCCTACCCCGTCCAGCCAGCGGACGATGGCCGGGGAATAGGCGATGCCCGCCGCGATGCCGGACATGACAAAGAACGCCTCTGCCGCGTCGGAGAAGCCGAAGTTGCGGGTGGTCAGCACCTCGTAGGGGTTCACCGGCATGTGGTTGATGAGGATCATCATCAGCGCCACGCCGCGAAAGAAGTCGATGCGCGGGTCGCGCGGGGCCTTGGTCACCGGCAACATGCGGGGCGGCAGGGTGACGATCCGCGAGTCGGTGTCGCGGGTGTCAGACGGCTTGGGCGGGCGCATCGCGGTCGCTTTCGTCATTCGAGGTGCCCGCGCTGCGGTCTTGCAACGCGCGGTAATGGGCGAGGACCGGGCTGGGATCGGCGTCCTCGGGCGTCACGAACAGCCCGTCGAACAGCGGCAGCGAGGTCGCCCAGATCAAAAGCGGCGCGGCGATCATCGGCAGGGTCACGGGCAAGAGCCAGATGGTCAGGTCGGAGGCCAGCCATTGCGTCGCCAGCAGCACCGCAAGGCCCCAGAGCGCGATCCACGACCCGGCGGCGAACCCTTCGCCCAGGGTCAGGCGGCCCTCGCCGCGCTGGTTGGCGGGCCAGCCGCCGTCCTGACCGCTGAGGACCTGGAACACGGCGCGGGTCTGGTAGGCCAGCATCACGGGGGCGATGAGCGACGACAGCAGCACCTCGGCAAAGACGCCCGCCGTGGCGCGGGCGGTGCCGCCGAAGCCGGGGGTGCGGCGTTCCGCGATGGCCGAGAAGAGGATGGCGAGTTTCGGCAGCAGGAGCAGCCCGCCGATGCCGATGGCCAGCGCCACGATTTCGCGGGTGCGGTCGTCGGGGAAGACCGGAAAAAGCTGGTAGGGCTCGGGGAAGTAGTTGGGCAGCGGCTCGGTCGCGGTGGCGAGGACCGAGGCGATCATGAAGGCCGCCCAAAGGGTCGAGACGAGGTAGGCCGCGATGCCCTGAAGGAAGACGAAGCGGCTCCAGCCCTTCAGGCCCGGCGCGGTCAGCAGGCGCATGTGTTGCAGGTTGCCCTGACACCAGCGGCGGTCGCGGCGGGCGTAGGCGATGATGTTGTCAGGGCCTTCCTCGTACGATCCTTGCAGGGCGGGGTCGACCTCGACCCGCCAGTCGCCGCGCGCCAGAAGCGCGGCCTCGACGTAGTCGTGGGACAGGATCGTGCCGCCAAAGGGCGGACGGCCCGAGAGCTGCGGCAGGGCGCAGCATTGCGCCAGCGCGCGCACGCGGACAATGGCGTTATGGCCCCAGAATGGCCCGGTCTCGCCCTGCATGCGTTGCAGGCCACGGGCGAAGACGGGGGAATGGAAGGAGGCGGCGAACATCATGGCGCGGCCAAACAGGGACGAGCCGCCGATGATCTTTGGCAAGGTCTGCAACAGGCCAAGCTGCGGGTCGGCCATCATGCGCGAGATCATGCGGGCGATGGTCGCGCCCTCCATGAGGCTGTCGGCGTCGAGGATGACGGCGAATTCCCACGCCGCGCCGGAGCGGCGGATGAATTCCTCGATATTGCCCGCCTTGCGCCCGTGGTTGTCGGTGCGGTTGCGATAATAGACGCGCAGCCGATCCGGGCGTTCGCGCAGGAGCGGCAGGAAGGTGGCGTATTCGCGCGCCTGTGCCTGCGGGTCGCGGGTGTCCGAAAGGACGGCGAAATCGACGGTCAGCCCCTCGGCGCGGCAGGAGCGTTCCATCGCCTCGAGGCGCAGGGCGGCGGCGACGGGGTCCTCGTTGCAGATGGGCAGCAGGACGACGGTGCGCGCGGTGGGCAGCGGCAAGGCGTCGGTGGTGCGGCGGCGCAGGGGCGGCAGGCCGGTGACCGCCTGAGCCGCGCCCCAGGCCAGCCAGAGCGTGGTGACAAAGATCAGCACGACGCGGGCGGCGTCCCAGAGGTTGCCGCCATGTGCAAAGGCCGCGTCGGTCATCAGGACCGCCGCCGCCGTGGCACAGAAAAGCGCAAAGCCCAGCGCGGTGACGCGCCAGGCCAGGGTTCCGGCGTCGAAACCGGAGCGCGTTTGGTTACGCATGACGCGGCAGCAGGCGCGCGAAGACGGACTGGAGCAGCGACGGCAGGCCGGTTTCGGCGGTGTCGCGGCGTTCCAGCACCTGCGTGGGCATGTCCATGGGGGCCACCGGGGGCAGGCCCAGGGGGGTGTCGTACTCGGTAACGGGGTCGGAAACGGGGATCAATTCATGGTCCATTGGTACAGCCAGGTCTCGGTCAGTCTGCGGTCATCAAGGTTCAGGTCGGCGCTGAGCTCGACCGGCGCGTCACCCTCGGCACGGATTTCGAGGACGAGACGCCAGATGCCGTCCACCTCGATCCGTTCGACGATGCTTTGCACGATCTCGCCATTCTGTGCGGTTGCTCTGACGGTGACGTTTTCATCCCCGGATAGTTCCGGGAGAATGCCTCCCTCGAAGTCGATGACGAATTTTTTCTTGTCCACCTCGGGGTCGATGCCTGCTACGCCGCCATGTCCGGCCAAAGTGCGCAAAACCTGTGCATGTTCTGTATCGGCAGGCATGGGGTCGATGCCCCAGTGCAGGCGGTAGGAGAGCGCGATGGTGTCACCGGCGGCGACGCTGCCCTCGGGCACCCAGAAGGCGGCGATGTTGTCGTTGCTTTCGAGATCGGTGGGGATCTCGATCAGGCGGATGGCGCCACGGCCCCAGTCGCCCTTGGGTTCGACGATCAGCGAGGGGCGCAGGTCGTAGCGGGCGTGGCTGTCGAGGTAGTCCTCGAACCCGCGCGACCGCTGGACGAGGCCGAAGGTCGTCGGGCTGGCGGCGCCGATGTAGGAGTTGCCGAGACGTTTCGGGTTGCGCAGCGGGCGGAAGTAGCTGCGATCGCCGGTGGTGACGACGAGGCCCTCGGAATCGTGGACGGCCTCGCGGTAGTCGTGGAAGTCGCCGCGCTCGTTCGGGGCGAAGAGGAACATGGAGGTCAGCGGCGCGATGCCCACCTGGTCCACCGCGTCGCGGAAGAACAGCTGCTGGTCGACGTCCACGATGGTGGTCTCGCCCGGCGTCAGGGTAAAGCGGAAGGCCCCGGCGACCGAGGGGCTTTCGAGCGCGGCGTGGAAGGTCACGCTGTCGGCGCCCGGCGCGGGGCGTTCCAGCCAGAATTCGGTGAAGGAGGGGAATTCCTCTTCCCCACCGATGGCGGTGTTCAGCGCGAGGCCACGGGCGCTGAGGCCGTAGACGTTGCCCCGGCCCAGCGCGCGGAAGTAGCTGGCACCGAGGAAGGAGACCACCTCGTCGAAGCGCTGCGGATTGTTGATCGGCGCGTTGATGCGGAAGCCCGCGACGCCAGCCAGGTCGGCACCGGGAGCGAAGCGGTCCTCGAGGCCGTCGTGGTATTCGAAGTCCTCGCGGGTGAAGGTCATGAGGCGGGATTGGCCGTCTCTGACCTCGTTCAGCTTGACCGGGGTCTTGAACAGCCAGCCGGGGTGGTAGGCGTGCAGGACGACGCGGGCCTTGTCATCGGCCCAGCGGGCGTGGTCACGCTTGAACTGCACCTTGCGGTAGTCGTCATAGGTCAGCGAGGCGGCGGGACCGTCGATGACGGCGGGTGGCACATAGGCGGATTGCGCCGAGGCGCGCATACGCTCGACCAGCCAGTCGAAGGAAAAGGGCGTGCCAACATCCGTTGTCGTATCGGGCGCGGCCTCGGCGCTCGCCTCCTGGGCGATTCCGCGCTGCGGCAGCAGCGTCGCCAAAGCCAGCGCCTGAGCGATGAACATGCGGCGCGAGACACCGGACGGGAACGGGGCGGTAGAGATACGGGCGGTCATGCTGCCTTACGTGGCCAGAAGTTTGCGGCTACAGCATTTATCCGTAACCACAGGATTTCCAAGCCCCCTGTCCTTCGACATGCGCAAGCATTCGCCACATGGCGAATATCTGCCGCAAATCCTTGCAAATCAGAGATTTTCACTGCTGTCATGAGATTGTCACGCGGGCGACTGCCAGATTCGCCGGGCCGCGCTGTGGTTGCAATCCTTCATGCGTTGCAAAAAGTGAATAGCAGCTATTCATCCAAGGCAGGGCTTTGATCGCGCCGGTCCGGTATCGGCAGAATCAATGCCGCGTACCGTGCCGGACCAAAACGATGCAGTCGCAGCATTTTGGCAACCCTTGATTGCATCGCTAACATTCCCCGATCCGAATTCGGGCTGTGTCGCAGACGGCCTCCCCCGCCCCGATTCGCGCGCAGCACCGCCGCGAGCCTTGTATCCGGCGTCCGGGGCGGGCAAACATCCCAACGGCTTATCGCAGGAAGACGCGCCCATGAACCTCGACCTTTCCAATCAGCCGCAGATTGTTCAGACCGTGGCGGGGTATGCCCTTCAGGGCTGGGAGATCGCGCAGGGCTGGCTTTTGTCGCCCGCCGCCTGGTCGCAGTTCGGGCTGCTGGCGCTGGCCTGGCTGGCGGCCTGGGTGCTGACGAAACGGCTGCGCCCGCTGCTGGAGGCGTTGCTGACGCCGCCCGCCGACAAGCACGGCCTGTTTGCGACGGCGCGGCGGTTCCTGCTGGTGTTCGTGCCCTTGCTGCTGCCGCTGCTGGCCTTCCTGTTCACGGCAGTCGGCGAGCAGTTCACCCGCGCGCTGTTCGGGTCGGGCGCGGTGATCGCCTTTGGCAAGCGGGTGTTCCTGTTCATCGCCGCACGCATCCTGGTGGGAGAGGTCATCACCGATGGCTTCCTCAAGGTGCTGGGCCGGGTGATCCTGCTGCCGGTCATGGCGCTGTATGCGCTGGGTCTGCTGGACATCGTGACGGCGCGGCTGAACGAGACCACCGTGGCGCTGGGGAACATCGAGTTCACCGTGATGGCGGTGATCCGGGGCCTGATCGCCGGGTCGATCCTGTTCTGGCTGGGGCGCTGGTCGAACGACCAGACCACCGGCTTCATCCACAAGCAGGCCGAGATGCCCCCCGCCACGCGGCAACTGGCCATCAAGGCCGCCGAGCTGGCGATCTACGGCATCGCCTTCCTTTTGCTGATGAACATCGTCGGCATCCCGCTGACCTCGCTGGCGGTGATCGGCGGCGCGGTGGGCGTGGGTATCGGCTTTGGCCTGCAACAGATCGCGTCGAACTATATCTCGGGGGTGATCCTGCTGCTGGAGGGTCAGGTCACGGTGGGCGATTACGTCGAGCTGGATGACGGGCTGGCCGGGACCATCGTGAAGACGACGGCGCGGTCGATGATCATGGAGACCTTCGACGGGCGCTGGATCGTGGTGCCGAACGAGCATTTCATCACGACTAGGGTGACGAATTACTCGGACCAGGGATCGTCGAACCGGTTGGAATTCGCCTTTCAGGTCTCCTACGACACCGATATCAACCGTGTCCCGGATATCATCACGGCGGCGGTGTCGAAGCATCCCAAGGTCTTGCAAAGCCCCGAGCCGCCCGATTGCGAGCTGCGGGGGTTCGGTGAAAGCGGCGTGGATTTCGCGGTGGAGTTCTGGGTGAACGGCATCGACGACGGCAAGCACAAGTATGGCTCGGAGGTCGGGTTCATCGTGTGGAACGCGCTGAAGGACGCCGGGATCGAGATCCCCTATCCGCACCGCGTGGTGGAGCTGCGGCAGGCGCCGGGCGCATGACGGCGGTGGTGATCGGGGGCGGCCCGGCGGGGCTGATGGCCGCCGATGCGCTGCTGTCGGCGGGGGTGCCTGTGCTGCTGGCGGAGGCCAAGCCCTCGATCGGGCGCAAGTTTCTGATGGCGGGGAAATCCGGGCTGAACCTTACGAAGATGGAGCCGTTTGGGGCCTTTTTGGCGTCGTATCCCGAGGCGGAGGTGTTAAGGCCGATGCTGGAGGCATTCGGGCCGGAGGACGTGCGGGACTGGGCCGAGGGGCTGGGGCAGCCGTGCTTTACCGGGTCGACAGGGCGGCTGTTTCCCGAGGTCATGAAAGCCTCGCCGCTGTTGCGGGCGTGGCTGGCGCGGCTGGACGGTATGGGGCTGGAGCGGCATGTGCGCTGGCGCTGGACCGGATGGGACGGTGCGGCGCTGGCGTTCGAGACGCCCGAGGGGCGGCGAGTGGTCGAGGCTGAGGCCGTGGTATTGGCGCTGGGGGGCGCGAGCTGGGCGCGGCTTGGGTCGGATGGGTCATGGGCTGGGATTTTGGGGGCGCGGGGTGTGCCTGTCGCGCCGTTCCAGCCGTCGAATGCCGGGCTGTTGGTGGACTGGTCGGCGCATATGGCGCCGCATTTTGGCGCGCCGTTGAAGAACGTGGTGTTCCGCTGTGGCCCGTTGGAGAACCGGGGCGAGGCGGTGATTTCGGCGCGTGGATTGGAGGGCGGCGGGATCTATCCGCTGACGCCCGCGCTGCGCGAGGGACGTGGGTTGGTGGTGGACCTGTTGCCGGATGTGTCGCTTGACGCGCTGGTGGCGCGGTTGGCGAAGCCGCGCGGCAAGCAGAGCGTTTCCAATGCCTTGAGAAAGGCCTTGCGGTTGCCAGCGGCGGCGCAAGCCTTGTTGATGGAAATGGCGCGGCCTTTGCCCTCTGATCCTGTGGCGGTGGCGCGACTGGTGAAGGGATTGCCCATCGTGCACGCGGGGTTGCGGCCCATGGACGAGGCGATTTCGACCGCCGGGGGGGTGGCGTTTGACGCTTTGGACGGCGGGCTGATGCTGCGCGATCTGCCCGGCGTGTTCTGCGCGGGCGAGATGCTGGACTGGGAGGCGCCGACGGGCGGCTACCTGTTGACGGCGTGTCTGGCCACCGGGTTGTGGGCCGGGCGGCATGCGGCGGCGTTTATTTCCCGATGACTACTTCCAGGTAATCCGCTGGCCGTCGGTCTCGGCGGCGGTGCCCGTGGCGGTGATGGCCTGCGGGTCGATGCCGCGTGCGATGAGAGCCGTGCGAATGGCCTCGGCCCGGCGGCGGGCGAGTTGCGCGGCCAGTTCCGGGAGGGTGCCGGGGGACTGTATGTCGATGGCCATGGTGAGGCCGTTGAAGCGGGTGCAGGCGCGGCCAAGCGCGGCCCATTCCGCGAGGGGCCAGTGGGTGTCCGGACCCAGGACAAAGCGGTTTTCTGCGAAGGGAATCGGCGGGAGGAGGTATTCCGCGCAGCCTTCGAGCGTGGGGACGCCGCCGAGGTCCGGCAGCCAGTGGCCTGCGGTGAAGATCTGCGGCTGGTCCAGCAGGCTGTGCGTGCGGCGGGTGCCGGCGGGGGGCGGCGGGGCCTCGGTCAGGGTGACTGTTGGCGGCAGCGTGAAGGTTTCGGGCGAGAGGCCGGGGCTGGTGGTGGCGGTGATGGTGGTCGCGTCGGGGGCGGCGGTGATCTCGATGGTGTCGAGGAGAGAGAGGACCGGGCGCAGCTTGGCCAGTGTCTCGGTGAGAGCGCGGGATTGCCCGGTGGGGGCGATGGCGGGGGTGCCTCGGAGCGTGGGGATGCCTAGGGCGTCGGCCAGTTTGGCGGTCGTCAGGTCGGCGGGCAGCTTGCCAGTGACGGAGCCGCCCGCGCCTGCGGTCCATTTCAGGGTGAAGGCGGCGGGGCGGCCATCGTCGGCAAGGTCTACGGTGAGGGTCCCTGCCCCGCCCAGCGCGCGTTTCGCCAGCGCCCGCGCGCCGGGGTTGGCGGCGATGCCTGTGACGCGCAGGCCGTCGGTGTCGAGGGTGAGTTGACCGCTGTCGAGATGTTTCAGCGCGGCAAGACCGGGCGCGAGAGGCGCGTCCCAGTCGGAGAGGTCGGGGTACGGGCTGCGCTCGGGCTCTCCGGCGACGGGGCCGAGGGCGGCCAGTTGATCGCGCTGGAAGTCGCGGGGGACGCGGCCTGTCAGCGTGCCCTGGGTGCCGTTCCAGTCGAGGGTGAGGCTGAGCGGGTCGCCATGGTCCTCGGGCGTCAGGGAGAGGTGCAGGGCGTAGCCCGCGGGGAGTTGGTCGCGCAGGGCGTCGGCGCGGGAAATCAGCCCGTCAGGAAGCGGGCCTCCGGTGAGGGTCACCGTGGCGGGGGCGATGGTAAGGGTGCCGTTCGGGAGGTCGCGCAGGAGCGGCAGGGTGAGGGCCACGGCCTCGGTGAAGCCGGGTTGATCCAGCGGCAGGGGGGCGTGGGTGAGCGTTGCGTGGTTGGGGTGCAGGGCGTCGAGGGGAGCGGTGTCGAAGTCGGGGGGCAGCTTTCCAGAGAGGTGCAGGCCCATGAGCGGATCGCGCGTGGCGAGCAGCGCGTAAGGCAGACCGTCGTCCAGCGCGGTGACGTCGAGGGTGAGGGTCCAGTCCTCGGGGAGGGTCAGCGCCGCTTCGATGGCCTGCTTCTGCGCGGGCAGGTGGGTCTGTCCGGTAAGGGTCAGGCTGCGGTCGGTCAGGGTGGCGCGACCTTCGAGCATCATCGCCAGCGCTCTGGCGGCCTGCGTGGCGACATCGGAGAAGCCATCGGGCGCGCCCGCGCCGAGGGGGAGGTCTGTCGCGGGCTGGGTGGGCGCGTCCTCGCCGGGTGGCGGGCCGAGCAGGTCGGAGAGGGTGACGCCCAGCGCCTCGGACGGGAGGTGGCCGGTGTAGGTCGTGGTGTCGGCGGTGCGGGTGATGCCCAGCGTGAAGGGCGTGACCTGCGGCAGGAGGGTCAGGCGGTCGACCACGTCCTCGACGCCCTCAAGGGCGGCGAGGGTGTCGAGGGTCGCCTGACGCGCCTCCTCGGTTTCGACGCGGCCCGAGACGGTGATCACGCGGCCCTTGACCTCGACCGTCAGCGGGTGGGCGGACTGGTAGAGCGCCGCCTGCGCCTCGGCCCTTATGCCTGCCGCAAGCAGCGCGTTTTCGTCCGGCACCCGGAAGAGGCCCAGCGAGACCACCGCCAGGATGATGGCGAGGATGGCGAAGAGGTCGCGCATCCCCTGCCCGTCTTACACCGCTGCCTTGCGGCTTTCGTCGAGGTAGATCTCGCGCAGGCGCAGGGCCAGCGGACCCGGAGTGCCCGAGCCGATGGCCTGACCGTCGATTTCCACCACCGGCATCACGAAGGCAGAGGCCGAGGTGATGAAGGCCTCGTCGGCGGCTTGCGCTTCCTCGATGGTGAAATTGCGTTCCTCGATCTGCATCTGCGCCTCGGCGGCGAAGCGCAGGACGGCGGCGCGGGTGATGCCGTGCAGGATGTCGTTGGACAGGGCACGGGTGACGATGGTGTTGCCCTTGATGAAATAGGCGTTGTTCGAGGTGCCCTCGGTCACGAAACCGTCCTGCACCATCCATGCGTCATCGACGCCGGCCTTTTTCGCCATCATCTTGCCCATGGAAGGGTAAAGGAGCTGCACGGTCTTGATGTCGCGGCGGCCCCAGCGGACGTCCTCGATCGAGATGATCTTCATCCCCTTTTGCGCGGCGGGGGAGTTGGCGAGGCCGGGCTTGTTCTGGGTGAAAAGCACGATGCCAGGCGCGCAGGTTTCCGGGTCCGGCCAGGCGAAATCACGGTCGCCGGGGGCGCCACGGGTGACTTGCAGGTAGACGAGGCCTTCCTCGATGCCGTTCAGCTCCACCAGCTTGCGATGGATTTCGAGGAGTTCGTCCATGGTGCAGGGGGATGGCATGTCGAGTTCGCTCAGCGAGCGTTCGAGGCGCTTGGCGTGGCCCGCGAAATCGATCAGCTTGCCGTCGAGCACGGAGGTCACTTCGTAGACGCCATCCGCCATGAGGAAGGCGCGGTCGAAGATCGAGACCTTGGCCTCGTGCTCGGGGAGGTATTCGCCGTTGACGTAGACGGTGCGGGTCATTGGAAACTCCTATGGCATCAGGTGCAGGGCTGCGTATTGCAGCAGGATCACGGTCTTTGCATCCCGGATGGTGCCTTCGCGGATCATGGTCAAGGCCTCAGACAGGGGGATGTCGAGAATTTCGATCTCTTCACCCTCGTCGCGCAACCCGCCGAAGCGTTGTTGGGCGTCGTCCGCGCTGTAGGTCGCGACGAAGTAGTGCAGGCGTTCGGTGACGGAACCGGGCGAGGAATAGAGGTCGAAGAGGAATTCGACGCGGTCGAGGGTGAGGCCAAGTTCCTCCTGCGCCTCGCCCTTGATGCGCTCGGCCGGGTCGGCCTGTTCCAGCAGGCCTGCGGCGGCCTCGATCAGGTAGGGGTCCTCGCCGTTATGGGCGGCGGGCCAGCGGAATTGTTTTCCGAGGAGGACGTGGCGGCGGACCGGGTCATAAGGCAGGATCACGGCACCGTCGCCGCGGTCGTAGGTCTCGCGCCATTGGTCCGAGATGGAGCCGTCGGAGAAGGTCAGCCTTAGCTTCGTCTTCTTCAGGGTGGCCCAGTTGTCAGAGAGCAGGTGGGTTTCCAGCACTTCCCAGGTGGGTTTGGTCATGTCGGGCCTCGTCGCAGATTTGCGCGATCAGGAGCGCATCGCGCGGTGGGAGGCAAGGTTTCTCGTCCGAGAAACCTTCAGCGGGGCAAAGTCTTCGTCGAAGACTTTGCGCGTCACCCCCAAAGCTGGGGTTCCGACGGATGCACGCCGTGCAAGTCGTAGACCAGCGGCACGGCGCGGTCCTCGGCCAGCAGGAGCGGCCCGTCGAGGTCCACGACCTCGGCCCCTTGCGCGACAAGCACCGCCGGAGCCATGGCGAGGGAGGAGCCGACCATGCAGCCGACCATGATGCCGTAGCCTTCGGCGCGGGCGGCGTCGCGCAGGGCCAGCGCCTCGGTCAGGCCGCCGGTCTTGTCGAGCTTGATGTTCACCACGTCGTACTTGCCCTGGAGGGCGGGCAGCGAGGCGCGGTCGTGGCAGGATTCGTCGGCACAGAGCGGCACGGGGCGGTCCATGCCGATCAGCGCGTCATCGTCCCCGGCAGGCAAGGGCTGTTCCACCAGCGCCACGCCAAGACGCAGGAGGTGCGGGCAGAGGTCGGCGTAGACCGCCGCCGACCAGCCCTCGTTGGCGTCGACGATGATGCGGGCGTCGGGGGCGCCGCGTCGGACCGCTTCAAGGCGGGGCATGTCATCGGGGGTCCCGAGCTTGATCTTCAACAGGGGCCGGTGGGCATGCTTGCGGGCCGCCGCCTCCATGTTCTCGGGCGTGTCGAGCGACAGGGTGTAGGCGGTGATCTCCGGCCCCGGGACGTGCAGCCCGGCGAGGTCCCAGGCGGGGCGGCCCGCCTGCTTTGCCTCCAGATCCCACAGCGCGCAGTCCAAGGCATTGCGGGCCGCACCTGCGGGCAAGGCCTGTTGCAGGGCGGCGCGGGTGATACCGGCAGGCAGGCCCAGGATCTCGGCGGTCACGCTGTCGAGCGTCTCGCCGTAGCGGGCGTAAGGAACGCATTCCCCCTGCCCCGTCACGCCGTCACGCGTCACGGTGACCGTCAGCACCTGCGCCTCGGTCCGCGAGCCGCGCGAGATGGTGAAAGCCTCTGCCAGCCGGAATACGTCCCGGTTTACTTCGATCATGCCACGCCCCTGCTTCTTCTTGGTCCAAATACTCAAGACCTGGCCCGCCGCGCAATGCAATGCAACGGGCCGGTTCCGGTCAATACGCCGCCAAAGCGTCCGCCAGGCGGTCGGCTCCGTGGCGGAAAGGATCGACGGTCGGCAGGCCAAGGCGGGCTTCGACATCGGCGCAGTAGGCGCGGGCCTCGTCCTCACCCATGTGCTGGGTGTTGATCGAGACGCCGACGACCTTGCACCCCGGGTTGGCGACCTGTGCAAGGGCGAGGGACATGTCGCGCACGGCCTCGATGCTGGGCAACTGGTAGCCCGGCAGGCCACGCATGTGGGCGCGTGTGGGTTCGTGGCAGAGGATCAGCGCGTCGGGCTGGCCGCCGTGAATCAGCGCCAGCGTCACCCCCGAGTAGGAGACGTGGAACAGGCTGCCCTGCCCTTCGATGATGTCCCAGTGGTCATCATCGTTGTGGGGCGTCAGCCATTCGATCGACCCGGCCATGAAGTCCGCCACCACCGCATCGAGCGGCACGCCATTGCCGGTAATCAGGATGCCGGTCTGGCCGGTGGCGCGGAAGGCGCCCTTCATCCCCTTTTCGTGCATGGATTTTTCCAGACACAGGGCGGTATACATCTTGCCGACCGAGCAGTCGGTGCCCACGGCCAGCACGCGCTTGCCGCGGCGCTTCGTGCCGTCGGCGATGGGATAGTCGACCTCGGGGACACGCACGTCGTGCAGGCTGCGACCGCAGGCCTCGGCGACGGCGACCAGATCGGGTTCGTCGCGCAACAGGTTGTGCAGGCCGGAGGCGAGGTCAAAGCCTTCCTCGAGCGCCTGGACCAGAACCTTCTTCCACGCCTGGGAGATCACCCCGCCGCGGTTCGCAACGCCGATCACGAGGGTTTTCGCGCCCGCTGCCTTGGCCTCTTCCAGCGTCATGTCGGGCAGTTTCATGTCGGCCTTGCAGCCCTCCATGCGGTATTGTCCGACGCAGTTGTCCGGGCGCCAGTCGCGGATGCCCTGTGCGACCTTGGCGGCCAGAGCGTCGGGCGCGTCGCCCAGGAAGAGAAGGTACGGGGTCTGGATCATTGCGGTCTCCTGTCGAAGTCGAGACCATGTTGAGCGAAGCCTTGGACAAAAGGCTCCCGATTCCTTCGTGTGATGCTGCAATGCCGCAAGATTCTGCGGCATCGGTGCCTTTTCGGCGAAGATTTATGCAGTCAGAGCTTATGGCTGCACCAAACCGCATACCGCGGCACACGCATTTCGCTTGCGCAGCATTCGGCAATTTTATAACCAAGCACCCGACAAAGACGCAATTTCCTTACTCAATGGGAGAAAACCCAATGTCGTTCCGCCTTCAGCCCCCCTCGCCCGCCGTTCCGAATCGCTGCCAGTTGTTTGGCCCGGCCTCGCGCACCGCGCTGTTCGAGAAGATGGCCACCTCTGCTGCCGACGTTATCAACATCGACCTTGAAGATTCCGTTGCACCTTCGGACAAGGAGACCGCCCGCGCCAATGCGATCCAGGCGATCAACGACATCGACTGGGGGCAGAAGACCCTGTCGGTGCGGATCAACGGGTTGGACACGGCATGGTGGTATCGCGACGTGGTGGACCTGCTGGAACAGGGCGGCGAGCGCATCGACCGCATCATGATCCCCAAGGTGGGCTGCGCCGGTGACATCTACGCCGTCGACGCGCTGGTGACGGCGATCGAGCGCGCCAAGGGCCGCACGAAGCCGATCCGCTTCGAGGTCATCATCGAGAGCGCAGCGGGCATCGCCCATGTGGAAGAGATCGCGGCGGCCTCCCCGCGCATGGAGGCGATGAGCCTCGGTGCGGCGGATTTCGCGGCCTCCATGGGCATGGCGACCACCGGCATCGGCGGCACGCAGGAAAACTATTACATGCTGCATCAAGGGGTTAAGCATTGGTCCGACCCGTGGCACTGGGCGCAGACCGCCATCGTCGCCGCCTGCCGCACCCATGGCGTGCTGCCGGTCGACGGGCCGTTTGGCGACTTCAGCGACGACGAAGGGTTCCGCGCGCAGGCGCTGCGCTCGGCCACTTTGGGTATGGTGGGCAAATGGGCGATCCACCCCAAGCAGGTGGCGCTGGCCAACGAGGTCTTTACCCCTACCGACGAGGCCGTGGCCGATGCCCGCGCGATCCTCGAAGCGATGGAAGCGGCAAAGGCGCGTGGCGAAGGCGCCACGACCTACAAGGGCAAACTGATCGACATCGCATCGATGAAGCAGGCCGAGGTGATCGTGAAGCAGGCGGACCTGATCGCGTCGATGTAAGACCTCTGTACCGGGTGGCGCCGAAGTCTTTGAAAGACTTCGGGGCGGAAACTTTTGAAGTTTCCGGGGCTGCGCCAGACGGGAAGTAAATTCTCCGAGACCGGAGAGAGCGGAGCGTCAATGGCGCTCCGCATTCAATTTAAAGGTGTGATTCCCGGCCGTTTTTCGGGGGTAAACCGGCCGGTTGGCAATCTTTGTTAACGGCGTTTCCGGGCATTTTGCGCCGGGCCTCCGGGATTTGCGCGATGCTGCATTGCGGCACCGATTTCGCCGATCACGATCCCGTGAAAGTGATGTGTTTTTGGCGGTGCGAGAGGTCCGGAAAGCCCGCCCTTGCCTTTCGGTCAACTTCTCCGCACCTTGGCCAGAATTGATTTACCAAGATTAACAGCAAGACCATCTGCGCGGGGGACCAAAGACATGTCCGACTGGAACCGGGGCTACCCGACTGACGCGGTCTACGTCGATGCCATCCAGCCCGCGATCTCGCCCTGGCGCTGGAAGCAGGCGGTGCGGTTTGCTGGGCGCGATGGCCCGGACCCGTCGGCGCCGTTCCGGTTCGTGGACCTTGGGTGCGGCACGGCGACCACCATGACGGCGCTGGCGGCGGCCTATCCCTGGGGGCAGTTCGACGGCTACGACTTCATGCCCGAGCCGGTGCATATGGCGAACGAGATCATCGCCGAGGCGGGTCTGGGCAATGCCCGCGTGCACGAGGGCAGTTTCGGCGAGATGGCCGCGACGCCACCCGAGGTGCCGTATGACTACGCCGCCGGGCATGGCGTCTGGAGCTGGGTGCCCGAGGCGGTCCGCGCCGAATTGCAGCAGGTGCTGGCGGCGTGGCTGGCGCCGGGGGCGCTGCTGTACCTCGGCTACAACACGGCAGCGGGCTGGTCGGCGTCCGAGCCGATCCGGCAGATCTTTCGCCAGACCCCGCCGGGGCCTGCGCATGACCGCTTTGGTCCCGCGCGGGCGGCGGTGACGGCTTGGCTGGAGCGGACGGGCGACAGGCAACCCATGGTGCGCAACCATTGGTCGACGATGAAGGCGTCGTCGGACGGGTTCATCATGCACGAGTTGGGCAACCCGCATGGCACGGGGCTGTGGCTGGAGCAGGTACTGGCGGTGCTGGACGGGGCCAAGATGGGCTACGCCGGGCCATCCGTGCTGGCCGAGCATCTGGACGCACCCTTCCTGACCGAGGAGGACATGGAGCTGCTGCGCCGTGCCGTGGCCGAAGGCTGGGGAGAGACGGCGCGCGACCTGCTGCACGGGCGGTACTTCCGCAAGGATCTGTACCATCGCGGCACGCCGGGGCTGCCCGGGTCCGGGATGGTGGCGGCGATGCGCGACCTGAGGGTGATCCCATGGGACATGGAGGTGCGGATGGGCACGCATCTGGGCGTGTACCGGCGGCTGCGGCAACCCCTGCCCGAGGATCTGGCAGCGCGGGTCATGGGGCTGGCCTCCGAGGGCGGGACTTTTGGCGCGGTGATGGATGGGCTGAACATGGAGACCCTGCAGGCGTTCCAGGTGACCCTGATGGCGCTGGTGTCTGGGCATCTGCTGGACGTGCGCCCGGAGGATCAGGTGGCCGCCGCGCAGGACGGCTGTGACCGGTTCAACGCGGTGATGCTGGTGCGCGGGCGCGACAGCGGGCATCTGCCGGGGCTGGTGTCACCGGTCACGGGGACCTGTCTGCAATTCCCCGACGAGGCGCACCGCGAGGCGCTGGCCGGGCGCGGATCGGCGCCGGAATTGTTCGAGCGGCTCGCCCGCATCGGTATCGCATTTGCATAAGGGATAGAGACATGTCCGATTGGTCGCAGGGCTACCCCACCGACAGCGCCTACATCGACGCGGTGCAGGTCGAGATCAACCCGTGGCGCTGGCAGCAGAGCATGCTGTTCGCCAACCGCGCCTGCCCCTCGCCTTCGGGGCGGTTCCGGTTCCTGGAACTGGGCTGCGGGTCGGCCATGACGCTGATCGCCTTGGCGGCCTGTTATCCGCAGGCGGAGTTCGTGGGCTATGACTTCATGCCCGAACACATCGTCATGGCGAACCGGCTGATCCGAGAGGTCGGGCTGACGAACATCGAGGTGCGCGAGGGGTCCTTTGCCGAGATGGTGGCGGCGGGGACGTCGGAACGGTTCGATTTCGCGGCTGCGCATGGGGTCTGGGCCTGGGTGCCGCCCGAGGTGCGCGGCGAGATCGTGCAGGTGCTGAACGGCTGGATGGCCACCGGGTCGGTGACCTACTTCGGCTACAACGCGGCGGCGGGCTGGGCGGCGGCGGCGCCGATTCGGCAGATCTTCCGGCGGGCTCCGAGGGGGCGCGGCGAGCGGCCCTTTGCGGCGGCGCGGGCCGGGGTCGAAGAGTGGCTGAAGCAGATGGGCGACATGGCTCCGCAGGCGCGGGTGCTGTGGGAAAAGCTGAAGACCGCGCCGGATCATTTCCTGGCGCATGAGATCGCGTCGGACTTTGGCACCGGCATCTGGCTGGAAGAGATCGCCGGGCCGCTGGCCGAGGCCAAGATGGAGTTCGCCGGCCCTGCGGTTCTGGCCGAGCATATGGACGCGCTGTTCCTGGAGGACGAGGGCGTCGCCTTTCTGCGGCAGGCGGTCGACGAGGGCTGGGGCGAGACGGCGCGCGACCTGCTGCACCGCCGCACGTTCCGGAACGACCTGTTCCATCGCGGCGCGCCGGGGGCAACGGCGCAGGCGCTGGTCGGGCACATGCGGGGCATGCGGGTGGTCCCTTGGGACGAGGAACTGCAGCTGGGCACGCACCCCAGCGTCTACGGCCAGTTGAAACGCGGGCTGGACGAGCGGGTGGCTGACGGATTGCAGGAACTGACAGCCGGAGGCGATGCCACGTTCGGCACCTGCATGGATGCCATTGGCGCGGACCCGATGCATTCGTTCCAGGCGGTGATGATGGCGCTGGTGTCGGGCACGCTTCTGGACCTTCGGCCCGGGGCCGAGGTGGAGGCCGCGCAGGAAGGCTGCGACCGGTTCAATGCGGCGATGATGGCCCGGCTGCGGCGCGGCGGCCATGCGCCGGGCTTTGCCTCGCCCGCCTTGGGCGGCTGCGTCCAGTTCGGCCGCAAGGAAGACCGCGACGTGGTGCTGGGCGAGACGCAAGACCCGAGGCTGATGGCGCGGCTGGAAACGCTGGGCGTGCGGCTGGGCTGACATTTCTTATGAGGAAAAGGTGCAGTGGGGGCTCTGCCCCCGGTCGCCTACGGCGCCCTCCCCCGAGGGTATTTGGATCAAGATGAAGGGCAAGGAGCGCTTACTGCTTCATCTTGATAAAAATACCCTCGGAGGTTTGGAGGCAGAGCCTCCAACGGGGCGCGGGCGTCAGGCCGCGCCCCGGTCGCCTTGGCGCAGCCAAGGCGAAACAGCTTCAGGCGCGCAGGTCCTTGGGTGATCCCATGACGACGTAGGTGGTCAGCCGATCCACCTGCGGCAGGGCTCCGAGGATCTCGGTGTGGAAGTGCTTGTAGGCTGTCAGGTCGGCCACTTCGACGCGCAGGAGGTATTCCACCGTGCCGGTTATGTTGTGGCATTCCACCACCTGCGGCGCGGCCTCCATCGCCAGTTCGAAGGCCTTCTGAGACGCCTTGGTGTGCTGGTTGAGGCCCACGGCGAGGTAGGCGGTGAAGCCGGTGCCGGTTTTCTCGGGGGACACCACGGCGCGGTAGCCGGAGATGGTGCCGGATTTCTCGAGCGCCTGTACACGGCGCAGGCAGGCCGAGGGCGAGAGGCCTATGCGTTCCGAAAGGGCGAGATTGGACAGGCGTCCATCCGCACGGAGTTCGCGCAATATCCTGCGGTCGATTTGATCCATATCGCTCATGGATTGCAGATATAGGCTGATAGCCACGCGAAATGCAATTTCATGTTGTGTCTGACGCTGCATAAGAGGCGGCATGACACATGATCTGCTTCTTGCCCTTTCGGGCTTTTGCGCCGTGACACTGTTCACGCCCGGACCGAACAACCTGATGCTGGTGGCCTCGGGGGCGAATTTTGGCTTGCGGCGGTCGGTGCCGCACCTGTCGGGGGTGGCGCTGGGGTTTCCCTTGATGGTGGTGCCGGTGGGGCTGGGGGTGATGCGGGTTTTCGAAGTCTGGCCCGTGTTGCACGATGTGCTGAGGGCCGTGGCCGTGGTCTACATGCTGTATCTTGCGTGGAAGATCGCCACGGCGGGCGAGGTGCAGCAGGCCGAGGCGCAGGCGCGGCCGCTGAGTTTTCTTCAGGCGGCGGCGTTCCAGTGGGTGAACCCCAAGGCCTGGTCCATGGCGTTGGGGGCCATCGCGCTTTATGCGCCGGGGCGGGATCTGTCGGGTGTCTTGTGGATCGCGGGCAGTTTCGCGGTGCTCGGGGTTCTGTCTGCGCTGACATGGACCGGGTTCGGCACGGGGATACGGCGCTGGCTGGCGGACCCGGTGCGGTTGCGCTGGTTCAACCGGGGCATGGCGGCACTGTTGGTGGCGGCCATGGTGCCCGTGTTGCTGGTGGGGTAATGATCGGACCGGATCTGGACGGACAGCCATTGGCGCGGGCCGGGGCCCGCGCCTTGGGGCTCTGCCCCCGCCTGCCTGCGGCAGGCTCCCCCGAGGGTATTTGCAAAACCAAAGAAGCAGGGGCGGAACCGGACTCAGGGCGGTGTCAGGCCGCGAGGAGGACGCGGATTTCCGTGAGGAGGTCTTCGGGCGCGGTGTCCTGCGGATTGTTGAGGTAGAATTCGTAGGGCAGATCGTTGCCGGGAAGTTGGTCGCTGGCGGGCAGGACGCTGGCGTAGAGCGTCTGCCAGGCGGCGGGGAGCGTGGTGTAGGGGCCTTTGACCGTCAGGATCAGCGTCTGTCCGGCGGGGTAGCGGACTTCGGTCAGGTCGTCGGGCATGTCGAAGGCCTCGTCGACGGTGACGCCCGCGGCGGAACGGAGGTCTTCTTCGGGGACGTCGCCGGGAGCGTCGTAGTAGAGGCCGACCAGCGCCATGCCCGGTGCCCAGAGGTTGCGGGCGGTGAAGATCGTGCCGAGGTCGGTGAAGGCGCGGCCAATCTGATGGTAGGCGCCGCGATGCGGCAGGGTGGCGAGGCGCAGGGCGGGCAGCGCGCGGATTTCGGTGGGGTACATGTTGGGCTCTCCGATACTGATGTGCAGGGTTTGCAGGTCCGCGATCCCGGCCTTGCGGAAGGCCGCCGGGGTTGCGCCGTATTGAGCACGGAAGGCGCGTTTGAAGCTGTCCGGGTTGTCGTAGCCGACCTCTGCCGCGATCTGCGCGACGGACCCCGTGCAGCGTGTCAGGGCATAGGCCGCCCGGTGCAGCCGCAGGCGGCGCACCGCTTGGGCAGCGGTTTCCCCGGTCAGCGCCTGGTAGACGCGGTGGAAGTGAAAGCGCGACAGCGCCGCCACATCCGCCAGCGCATCCAGCGACAGGTCGCCTGCGGGATTGTCCCAGATGTACTGGTGCACCCGGCGCAGGCGGGACTCGTAAACGTTCATGACCAACTCCTTGCTCGGCACAACCCTGCCCCGAGGCGACCGGACAAATCTTGCTTTGTTGCGTTTGGTCGCAGCGCACGCCATATAGCGCCCAAACGCAAGGAGGTGTTTCGATGGCACATTACCTCGATTTCGAGAAGCCGCTGGCAGAGATCGAAGGCAAGGCGGAGGAGCTGCGCGCCATGGCGCGGGCCAATGCCGAGATGGACATCGAGTCCGAGGCGAAGGCGCTGGACAAGAAGGCCGACGCCCTGCTGACCGACCTGTATTCGAAGCTGACGCCCTGGCGGAAGTGCCAGGTGGCGCGCCATCCCGAGCGCCCGCATTGCCGCGATTACATCGACGCGCTGTTCACCGAGTACACGCCGCTGGCCGGCGACCGGAACTTTGCCGATGACCAGGCGGTGATGGGCGGCCTTGCGCGGTTCAACGATACGCCCGTGGTCGTGATCGGGCACGAGAAGGGCCACGACACGACCTCGCGCATCGAGCACAATTTTGGCATGGCGCGGCCCGAAGGCTATCGCAAGGCGGTGCGCCTGATGGACATGGCGGACCGCTTCGGCCTGCCGGTGGTGACGCTGATCGACACGCCCGGGGCCTATCCGGGCAAGGGCGCGGAAGAGCGCGGCCAGTCGGAGGCGATTGCGCGCTCGACCGAGAAATGCCTTCAGATCAAGGTGCCGCTGGTGGCGGTCGTGACGGGCGAAGGCGGGTCCGGCGGCGCGGTGGCCTTTGCCACGGCGAACCGCGTGGCGATGCTGGAGCATTCCGTCTACTCGGTGATCTCGCCCGAGGGCTGCGCGTCGATCCTGTGGAAGGATGGCGGGCGGATGCGCGAGGCCGCCGAGGCGCTGCGGCTGACGGCGCAGGATTTGCAGACGCTGGGCGTCTGTGACCGCATCATCAAGGAACCGCGCGGCGGGGCGCATCGTGACCGGGCGACGGTGATCGCCTCGGTCGGCGAGGCCATCGCGGCGATGCTGAAGGAGCTGGACGGCAGCAAGGGCGCCGAACTGGTGCAGGCGCGGCGGGCGAAGTTCCTGAACATGGGTGCGCGCGGGCTGGCGGCCTGAGGCCGGTTTCGCAGCCTTCCCGCGACTTTTCGGCGCTGAAAATGCGCCATGTCAAAGCGAGTCGCCTTTCCAGAGGCCAGTTTGCCCCCGGATACTCCATGAAAGGAGACTGGGCGATGCAAGACGTGGACAAGTTGCTGAAAAGCACGGTCGAGGAACTCGACCGGCTGTTGAGTGCGCGCAACGTGCTGGGGGAACCCATCGAACGTGATGGCGCAACGGTGATTCCCATCGTGAGTTTCGGATTTGGTTTCGGCGCGGGCGGGCAGTCCGGCGGCACCATGGGCGAGCGCGGCGGCACTGGTGCGGGCGGCGGGATCAAGCCGCTGGGCGCGATCATCATCGACGCGAACGGCGCGCGGGTCGAAGAGGTGAAGGGCACCACGTCCTCGATCGTCGAGACGGCGGCGAAGGTCGCCAACAAGGCGCTGGACCGGCGGACGACGCCTCCGCCGGTGACTGGCTGAAGACGTTTTGGCCGTGGTCCTGTGGGGGCTGACCTGTCTACTGGCGGCGGTGAGTGCCGCAGCGCTTCTTGCGCTGGTGCTGCCGATGCGGGTGTCGGTGCGGGCCTGCTCGGACCCGGTGCCGCGCCTGTTGGTACGGCTTCGGGTCATGGGGAGGATGTTGCCCTGGGTCACGGTCACCGACAGTTCGGAGGAGCGCAGGACGCAGGATCAGAGCAGCCCGATGCCGGGGCCGCGCGCGACGCGGCGAAGCGGCAAGAGGACCCTTCGGATGCTGCGTGAGGTGCCGCGCCTGATGTCGGAGAGTCTTGGCAAGGTGCGGATCGAACGGTTGCGGCTGAACGGGATATTCGGATTCGGGGACCCGGCGCTTACCGGGGAGGTCTTTGGCCTTGCCGCGCCGGCTTTGTATGCTGCGCCGCTGTCCGACCGCTGGGAGGTCGCGCTGCGCCCGGATTTCGACCGGGACCGGCTGGAGGGCATCGCGGAATGCGATGTGGCCCTGAGACCGGTCGCACTGCTGGGGCCGCTCGCGGGCTTTGGCTGGCGCGCACTGGGACCGAGACGGTGAGGCTGCGGCTGGAACCTCCGCAGGTGGCGGGGCGCAATGCCGTTGCCGCGCTTGTCCGGCAGGAGGTCGGCGTGCGCACGCTGGGGCCGGACGCGGCCCCGTGCCTTGTCGGGCATGGCCGTCTGGAACCGGTCGCCTATCTGTGCCTCATCGACGGCGTGGAAACGGCGCTGGACGCGCAGGGCGAAACGATGCGGATCGAGGAGATCGAGACGCTCCTGCCCGGCGCATGGGACAGTTTTCGGCAGGCAGTCATCGCATCGAAGCTGCCATTCTGACCCGGAACCCTAGAGGATCGTTTCCAGTCCCAGCGCCGCGATAAGCCGGTAATAGGCGACGGCGATGACCACGAAGGACGCAATCATCAGCAGTTCCCGCTTGAACGCGTGGGAATGGAAAAACGTCCGGTCCCGGTGGTGCAGGACGTCCATCAGCTCGTCACCGATGCGCACCGACAGGAAGGTCCCGGCGGCGGACAGCACGGTGATGCCCCAGTAGGGCCATGGCGTCGAGAGGATCTGGTGGAACAGCCGCGTGAGGACCGTGGTGTCGAAGTAATGCGGAGCGAGGGCATATGTGCTGCCGGTGATGGCGAAGGCCAGGGCCCAGACTGCCAGTTCGGAGACCACCATGCGGATGCCGAACAGGACCCGCAACGGGAAATCCAGCAGGAAACCGGCGTCGGCGATGGGCGTACACAGCACGAAGAAGGCCCATGTCAGTCCTGCGGTGACCGCTCCGGTGGCGGCGTCGAAGCGCCACCAGAGGTAACCGAAGTAGCCCACGAGCAGCGCCAGAAGCAGCGCGAACTTGATGGCGACCTGATGGCGGGGGTGTCGGGCTGTCGGCATGGCGGGGCCTTTTCGCGTTCCTTGCCCGCTGGTTAGCGCCCATCCGCGCCGGAACGCAACCCTGAGCGTACTGTGCGCTTACTGGCGGTCGGCGATCATTTTCAACCCCTGCGTCACGTCTGACCGCACGGCGAGGCGCAGGCCAGGTTCGTCCCCGGCCTTGAGCGCGGCGATGATGAGGCGGTGATACTGCGGCGGCTCGGAACGGCGCAGGCGCGTGTAGAGCGCGCGCATGGTCGGCCCGAGTTGCAGCCAAACGGTTTCGCACATGGCAAGCATCGCGGGCGCCTGTGCGCGCAGGTAGAGCGTGCGGTGGAATTCGAGGTTGGTGCGGATGTAGCCCACCGCGTCGCGGTTCGAGACCACGTCCGCGATGTTGGAATTGATCGTCTGGAGGCGTTCGATCAGCGCCATATGGGCGCGCGGCAGAGCGCGGGAGGCCAGCTCGACCTCGATCAGGGCGCGCAGGGCGGCCAGTTCCTCGATCCGTTCATTGCTGAGTTCCGGCGTGGCCACGCGGCCGGAGGAGGACATGGACAGCGCCCCTTCGGCCACCAGCCGGTTCACCGCCTCGCGGGCGGGAGTCATGGAGCAGTCGAATTCCTTGCCCAGGCCGCGCAGGGTCAGCGCCTGCCCGGGCGGGATCTGCCCATGCATGATGCGGGTGCGCAGACCGCGATAGACGCGGTCATGGGCGGAGGTGGTGATCTCGGGCTTGGCGGTCAGCATGGGGATCATGTGATCACAAATGCGGGGCGCGTCAAGCGTTCTGGCGCAGGTGGTTTGTGCGGCCTTGGGCGCTTAGACGGCTGGCGGCGGGAAACGGGCTATGTCAGTCGAACCTGTAGCGATGCAGCTCGTTGCCGTGGTCCTTCAGCCATTTGCGGGGGCTGCGCCAGTCGCCGTAGAGGCGTTCGACCTCGTCCCAGAAGTGTTGCGAGTGGTTCATGTGGCGCAGGTGGGCGACCTCGTGGGCGGCGACGTAGTCGAGCACGGCGGGGTGGCCCAGCACCAGCCGCCAGGAATACATCAGCCCGCCATCAGAGGTACAGGACCCCCAGCGGGACCGCGGGTCGCGCAGGGTAAGCCGGGTATAGGGCTTGCCAAGGCGTGCGGCGTAGCGGTCAGAGGCGGTGGCGAGGCGGTCGCGGGCCAGCGTCTTGAGGAACCCGGCGAGGCGCGAGGCGACGCGGTCGGGGTCGCCGGGGACATGGACCTGCCCGTCGGTGATGCGGACGGATCGCCCCTGCCCTGCTACCACTTCGTAGAGGTCGCCCTCGATCGGAATGCGCGCGCCCAGCCCCACGTCCACCGGCGCGCCCTGCGCGGTGAGGTGACGGCGCAGCCAGCTTTCCTTTGACCGCAGGAAGGCCATGCCTTCTTTTTCGGGCACGGATTTCGGCAGGGTCAGGGTAACGCGCCCGTCCAGCTGCGAGATTCGCAGGGACAAACGCCGCGCGCGGGCGGAACGGCGCAGGGTGACGGCGATCTCGGGGTTGCCAGCAAGGCGGATCTGGCCCATATGACGGTCTCTCCCCCCAAAGGCTTTGACTTCATTCCGGTCTTATGGCAGGGGGCTAAGATTGTCGACGGGGGCCGCGCCGGTCCCGCCATAAAGAGGGGATCACCCATGCCGAAGGAAGAATGGGGCACCAAGCGCGTCTGCCCGACCACCGGCAAGCGCTTTTACGACCTGAACCGAGTGCCGATCGTCAGCCCCTACACGGGCGAGGTCGTCAACCTTGACACCGGCAAGAAGAGCCTGATCGCGGCGGATGCTGCCGATGCGGCCAACAAGTCGAAGGCCCGCGAGGCGGATGACGACGTCGATCTGCTGGACGATGATGATGTCGATGTCGATCTGGACGACGATGATGTTCTGGACGACGACGAGGATGACGATAACGTCTCGCTCGACGATATCACGGACGTGGCGGGCGACGACGACGACAACTGATCGTCGCAGGACGCTGACGAATCGGGGGCCTTTCGGGGCCCCTTTTTCGTGGCCGCAGGGACGTGTGGAAAAAATCCGTGGGCGGGGTGATTTTGTGCTTGATCCCCCGGGACGCAGGGCGTAATCACCCCCGCACGGCGCCGATGGTGCCGCCCAGGGATGACGCTTCCGACGCCTTCGGGCCTGGATGCAAAGACCGGAAAACGGGGCCTTAGCTCAGCTGGGAGAGCGCTACAATGGCATTGTAGAGGTCAGGGGTTCGATCCCCCTAGGCTCCACCATCCCCTCTCATCCCAAATGATGAAACGACCCGCCGCTGGCGGGTCTTTTCGTTTGTGGATCACCTAAAATCAGTCGCTGTCAGGCGGCCCTCCGCGATCAGGTGGCGCAGGACATGGGCGACCATGAGCGCATCGCCCAGCGCGTCGTGGCCACGGGCGTCGGGGATGGTCAGGTCGTAATACTCCGGGAGCGTGTTGCTGCGGGTCTGGTGCAGGTCGGCCAGCGGCATTCCGGCGGCCAGCAGCAGGTCGCAGGCGTTGCGGAATCGGGTGGCGGGCAGCGGTGGGGTGATCCCTTGGACGTAGCAACTGATGGCGAGCAGGTTGAATTCGTCCTTACCCCAGGACCAGAGGGTATCCTCGCCCGCGAAGGAGGCGGTGCGGGTGAGGGCATCCGGCAGGGAGAGACCCTCGGTTTGCAGCGTGTCCTCGGTGATGCCTGTCAGGCGGGTAAACAGAGGGTCGAGCGGGATGCGCTGGCCGTGGCGGTCCAGCGGCAGTATGTGCAGGCGCAGTTGGTCGGTGATCTCTCCGGTCGTGGTATCGAGCCGGACGAGGCCAAGTTGCGCGACCACGGGGTCCGGGTCTTTGGGACCGCACCAGAATCGTTGCGGCGCACCGGGCGCGGTGAGGAATTCGCAGTCGTAAATGATGGCGTGCATGGCGGACCCTCCTCGCGCATAGGTAGCGCAGAGGCGCCGGGTGTCACGCGTCCGAGAAGCTTTCGGCGTGGAAGCGGTCGATGGTCAGCGTGTCGGACCAGTGATTGCGGGGCAGCCCGGCCTTCACCTTCAGCGCCTCGACGAAGGCGTGGGGCGTGTCGAGCTTTTCCCAGACCATGGGCAGGAAGGTGCCCGCGTGGCGACCGTCGCGCAGGATCAGCCCGTCGCGGTGGGGCGTGAGTTGGGATTCGAGGTCCTCTTGCGAGGTAAATGACATGCGGCGCGAGGGCGTCAGGAGGGCGATTTTCAGCGTGGTCCGGTCGAGTTCCTCCGGCTGGAGGGGACGGAAGCGCGGGTCTTCGAAGGCGGCTTTCTGCACGTTCGTCGCCACATCCTCGACCAGCGGGCGGTGTGCTGCCAGCGAGCCGATGCAGCCGCGCAGGCGGCCTTGTTGTTCCAGCGTCACGAAACAGGCGGCGTGGGTTTGCAGCGGCGCGGGGAAGCTGGCGGTGTCGATATGGGGCGGTTTGCCCCTGGACAGGCGCGAGGTCAGCACCTGCCGGGCGAGGCGCAGCAGCTGGGCGCGCTGGCCCGCGTCCATCGTGTCGCCCTTCCCCGGCGTGATCGCCCATGCGCCGTAGCCCACGGTGCGGGTGGCGTCGTTTGTCACGGATTCCGAGTTCGCCATGGCGAGGCGCGTGGGGCGGCATCCCTGCGCGTGCTCAGACGCGAAGTATCCGGCGATGGCGCGGGCGCCGCAGGCTTCTTGCGGTCTGAGGGTGGGACCTTCGCCGGTCTCGATGCGCCGGGCGGTGTTGAGGTCGGTGGCGCGGGCGTCGTCCAGCGGCAGGAAATGGCTGAGGTCGCTGGAGAGGACGAAGAGGGTTTTCCGGCGCGCGGCGAGCAGGTCGACGGCCTGCGCGATCTGTTGCGTGGAGACGCGGCCAAGGACCAGCGCCTGAACGGGAGTGGCGGGAAAGAGCGCGTGCAGGAAGGGCAGCTGAACCTCGACGCCATGTTCCTGATCGTGGGCGGCGTCCTCGATATGGGCAAGGTCGGCGGCGATCAGGGCATCGCGGGCGGCGGTGTCCATGGGGACGGTGCCGTTCGGCAGTCTGAAAGCATCCTGCGACGGCGCGGCGATGCCGTCGAAGGGGTGACGATGCGAGGGGGAGAGGACGACGATGGTGTCGGGGTTCGCGTCGCGGGCAGCCCCCAGCGCGCGGGCGGTGAGCGCACCGCTGTAGGCGTAGCCTGCGTGGGGAGAGATCACGGCACTGGGGGGCGAGGCAAAGCTGGGCGAGGCGCGCAGCAGCGCGCCCACCTGCGTGGCGAGGCCCTGCGGCCCCTCGGGATAGAAGCGGCCCGCGACGGCGGGCTCTCGGAGTGTGCCGGTCATTGTCATATTCCCCTCACCTGCCATGATGGTCGCGCGATTTGGCGGGGAAGGAAAGAGCGTGGTCGCATTGCAGGAGGTCATGCAGGACGGGCGGCTGAAGTGCATCCTGTGCCCGCGCGAATGCGCCCTGCGCGACGGGCAGCGGGGCATGTGTTTCGTGCGGCAGCGGGTGGGTGACGAGATCGTTCTGGACACCTACGGGCGGTCCACCGGGTTCTGCATCGACCCGATCGAGAAGAAGCCGCTGAACCACTTCCTGCCCGGCACGCCGGTGCTGTCCTTTGGCACGGCGGGGTGCAACCTGGCCTGCAAGTTCTGCCAGAACCACGAGACGTCGAAGAGTCGCGAGGTCGACGCGGCCTCGGCCAAGGCCACGCCCGAGATGATCGCGCGGGCCGCTGTGAATGGCGGCTGTGCCTCGGTCGCGTTTACCTACAACGATCCGGTGATCTTTTACGAATATGCGCTGGATACGGCGGCGGCCTGCCGCTCGGTCGGGGTAAAGACCGTGGCGGTGACGGCGGGGTATATCCACGATGCCCCGCGCCGGGTGTTCTTTGACGCGATGGACGCGGCGAACATCGACCTCAAGGGGTTTTCCGAGGGGTTCTACCGCTCGCTGACGGGCGCGTCGCTGGCCCCCGTGCTGGAGACGATCCAATATGCCGTGCGCGAGACCGACTGCTGGGTGGAACTGACGGTGCTGCTGATCCCCGGCCAGAACGATTCGGACGCGGAACTGGAGGCGCTGACGCAATGGGTGGCCGAGGCCTGCGGGCCGGACGTGCCGGTGCATTTCAGCGCCTTCCACCCGGATTTTCGCATGATGGACACGCCCGCGACGCCGGTGGAAACGCTGTTGCGCGCCCGCGAGATCGGGCTGCGGGCGGGGCTGCACCACGTCCATGTCGGCAATGTCCACCACAAGGCGGCGCAATCCACCTACTGCCCCGGCTGCGGGATCATGGTGATCGGGCGCGACTGGTACGCGCTGTCGGACTGGGGGCTGGACGACTTTGGCGGGTGTACCACCTGCGGAACGCGGCTGGCCGGGGTGTTCGACGGGCCGCCGGGGACGTGGGGACGGCAGCGGCGGCCTGTGCGACTGGTCTAGCGGAAACGGAAACGCCCCGGCCGGAGGGACCGGGGCGCTTGACCGGATCGGGGCCGATCAGTTGTAGGTGCAGGTCAGCACGGTGCGCTTCTTGCCGAGGAACGGCTTGTAGGTCACGAAACGTGCGCCCTTGTACGGGTCCTTGCAGGCCAGCGCGGAATAGCCGCCGGTGCGGTAGGGGTAGCCGCCGGTGAAGCAGACGTCATACACGGCGAGGCCCTTCTTGCGGTGGCTTTCGCAGGACGGCGAGGTGATGTCCGGCGGACCAGCGAATGCGGTGGTGGCGACGGAGGAAAGGGCGAGGGCAGCAGCAGCCACGAGCTTGATCGATTTCATGAGTAATCTCCAAAAATAAGTCAGTACCGCGAATTAAAGCCGATTCCCCACACTCTGTCGCGACAAATTGGAAAAATCGGCCGACATGTCGCTGAGTCGAACAATTTCCCGTCACTTACGCAAAGTCAAGGTCAGGAATACCAATGCCTTGTCGGATGGCCCTGCGGTGCAACCCCTTTTGGATAGTTGATAAATGATGGCAGGCGGGCGACTGTGGGGATCAAGGGGATTTGACCGCTGCCGCCCGTTAATTACTTATCCACCATGTTTTTCCGTAATTGAGATTTGCGCCCAATTGCGGGAATTTGAACCCGCAGCGGAAATACCGATTGGTGAATCGACGTCAGATCGAGGAAAAGCAGGCCAGCGCCGGACCATGGACACCGATATCTACCGGGCCGAACATGGAATCGACACAGAGCGAAAACAGCGCAACCTCTGGCATGTAGACCAGCGTGTAGGCTCCATTGGAGCGGGTGACGAGAATGCCGGTCTGCGTGTGGCCGCCGGGGATGTTCACGGTGATGGCACGGTGGCGGGCGCGCAGGCGGGTGAAGTCCTCGATCAGCATGCGGTCGGCCTGGCTGTCGCGGGGGTGCGCGGCAAGCTCGGCGTCGACGAGGGTTTTCACAAGCTGCGGGGTGGCGTCCATGACGCTCAGGTTAGCCCCCGACGGACAAGGTTCAAGCCCGCGATGAGCAGCACAAACAGGGTCGCGCGGCGAAACGCCACCTGGTCGATGCGGTCCTGGATGCGGTTGCCCACCAGCATCCCCGCGATGGCCGTGGGCAGCAGCATGGCCGAGAACGACGCTGTCTGCGCGTTCAGGATACCCGAGGTGACATGCGCCCCGGTCAGGGCCACCGCGCCAAGGCCGTAGATGACGCCCTGCACGCGCATCTGTTCCTTTTTCTCGGTGCCGAGCGCCGTGAGATAGGCGACCGTGGGCGGCCCCCAGACGCCGGACATGCCGCCGATGAATCCGGCAAAGGCGCCGATCCCTGCCTCGGCCATGGTGCGGGTGCCGGGCGCGATGCGCAACTGCCAGCCCGCCAGCTGGGTCAGCGCAAACAGGACCACCGGACCGCCGATGCAGAGCAGCAGGATATGCGAGGGCAGCACCGCCACCAGTTGCGACGAGGCCAGCATGAAGACCAGCCCGACCCCGAGGAACAGGCGGAAGCGTTTGACCGACTGCCAGGCTGCGGCAAAGCCCTGCCGCAGCGCCTGCATCCCGTTGGTGACCAGCGTCGGCAGGATCAGCCCTGCCAGCGCCACCTCGGGCGGCATGAAGGACGACAACGCCGAAATCAGGATCATCGGCATGGCGAAACCGACCATACCCTTGACCACCCCTGCCCCGAATCCGATGGCCAGGGCTGCGACAAGGAGGAGGGGTGAAAGTTCCGGCAGAAGGGTCATAACATAGGCCTATCACGCCCCTTATCGCTGCACCCGCACAAAGTTGCCGCGCAAGAAATGAACAAGCCAGACATGGCTACGGTATTTTTGTTGCGCTGCGGTTGCAAAATGGTTAGGACCGGGGCCAACCTGAATTCAAGGAGACGAGTCATGGCGCATGATGGACAAGACCTGGGCCTCGGTAACGTGATCCTGCCCGACCTGCTGACACTGACCGGCGCGACCATCGCCCCGGTCGAAGCCGTTCTGGACGCGGCCAAGGCGCGCGTGCGCGAGACGGTGAGCGTCGATGGACGGGTGTCGGCCCGTGCCGTCGAGGACAACCAGACGGCGGCGCACGGCCTCGCCTGGCTTGCCACCTACGTCGAATCGCTGCGTCAGATGCATGGCTGGGCCGAGCGCCTGACTGCCGAGGGGACCTTTGGCGAGGTCGAACAGCTGATCCTGCAGATCGCCTTTGGCGAATACCTCGCGCAGATCATGGGCGGCATCCAGATGAACCAGGGCGAGATCATCCGCCTGACGGACCTGGGCCTGACCCCGGCGGATGCACAGCCGCTGGCGAATGAGAACATCATCAAGCTGTCGATGTCCGCCAACACGCAGGCCGCACGCACGCGCCTTGTGCAGCTGATGGAAGAGCGTTCGGCCGAGATCACCGTGGGCAAGACCGGCCTCGACGAAGAGCTGGAGATGATCCGCGAGCAGTTCCGCCGCTATGCTGTGGACAAGGTGGAGCCGCACGCCCACGAGTGGCACCTGAAGGACGAGCTGATCCCGATGGAGATCATCGAGGAACTGGCCGAGATGGGTGTCTTCGGTCTGACCATCCCCGAGGAGCACGGCGGCTTTGGCCTGTCGAAGGCGTCGATGTGCGTGGTGTCCGAGGAGCTGTCGCGCGGCTATATCGGCGTGGGCTCGCTGGGCACGCGGTCCGAGATCGCGGCCGAGCTGATCATCGCGGGCGGTACGGACGAGCAGAAGGCGAAGTGGCTGCCCAAGCTGGCCTCGGGCGAGGTGCTGCCGACGGCCGTGTTCACCGAGCCGAACACCGGGTCGGACCTCGGCTCGCTGCGGACGCGGGCGGTGAAGAACGCCGATGGCGACTACGAGATCACCGGCAACAAGACCTGGATCACCCACGCTGCGCGCACGCATATCATGACGCTGCTGGCACGCACCGATCCGTCGACGGACGACTACAAGGGTCTGTCGATGTTCATTGCCGAGAAGACGCCGGGCACCGACGAGAACCCCTTCCCCACCCCGGGCATGACCGGTGGAGAGATCGAGGTTCTGGGCTATCGCGGCATGAAGGAATACGAGCTGGGCTTTGACGGGTTCAAGGTCAAGGGCGAGAACCTGCTGGGCGGCGAGGAAGGCAAGGGCTTCAAGCAGCTGATGGAGACGTTTGAATCGGCGCGTATCCAGACGGCGGCGCGGGCGATTGGTGTGGCGCAGGCGGCGCTGGACGTGGGCATGAAGTACGCGCAGGACCGCAAGCAGTTCGGCAAGTCGCTGATTGCCTTCCCGCGCGTCTCCGGCAAGCTGGCGATGATGGCGGTCGAGATCATGATCGCACGCCAGCTGAGCTACTTCTCGGCGCGTGAAAAGGACGAGGGCCGCCGCTGCGACCTTGAGGCCGGGATGGCGAAGCTGCTGGGGGCGCGGGTCGCCTGGGCGGCGGCGGACAACGCGTTGCAGATCCATGGGGGCAACGGCTTTGCGCTGGAATACACCGTGTCGCGCATCCTGTGTGACGCGCGCATCCTGAACATCTTTGAGGGTGCCGCAGAGATTCAGGCACAGGTGATTGCGCGCCGCCTGCTGTAATCCGTAACGGATCGTCCTGACCCAGGGACGTGCCTCGTAAAGGCCCCGCTGATCCGGCGGGGCCTTTGCCGTTTAAGGCCCGGGTGCGACCGGGGCGGGAGCGATTTCTCGACGAGACATCGTGGCCGCGCATGTGAAAAGCGCGCCCTGCCCTGTGGCACGACGCGCTTTGCGGATTGGTTCGGGATTTTGGGGTTTACGCGATGCCGTAACGGCTGCGGGCCTCGGCGAAGGAGAGAAGCTTGCCCTGCGCCTCGTCCCAGAGATGCAGTTTCACCGTCTTGAGGCTATCGCGGATGGTCATGCGCTGCGCCTCTGCCAGTTCGGCGTGGTGACGGATGACCTCGGGCAGGCGGTAGAACGGGATGCGCGAATACAGGTGATGCACGTGGTGGATGCCGATGTTGCCCGACAGCCAGCGCAGCGGCTGCGGCAGGACGTAGTGCGAGCTGCCTTCGAGCGCGGCGTGGTGCAGCTGCCATTCCGGGTCCTTGGACCAATGCGTGTCCTCGAACTGGTGCTGGACGTAGAACAGCCAGACGCCGATCGAGGCCGCCATGACGGCGGTCGGCAGGTAGATCCACAGCACCGGCGCCCAGCCGCCGAAGTAGAGGATGAGGCCGAGAATGATCGCCATGCCGACGTTAGTGCCCATGGAGGACGCCCAGTAGCGCCAGCCAGACCGCATCAGCCAGACCGGCAGGCGGTGTTGCAGCAGGAACATGTAGGCCGGGCCGACGACGAACAGCGTCACCGGATGGCGGTAGAGGCGATAGATCAGACGACCCATGGGGGAACGCGCGCGGTATTCCTCGACAGTGAGCGTGGTCACGTCACCGATTCCGCGTGCCTCGAGGTCACCGTGGTGGGCGTGGTGGATGGCGTGGGTACGCTTCCAGACGTCGTAGGGGGTCAGGGTCAGCACGCCCAGCGCGCGCCCCAGCCAGTCCTGCGCGAAGCGGTTCGACAGGTAGGACCCGTGACCGCAGTCATGCTGGATGATGAACAGCCGCACGAGAAACGCCCCGTTCAGTGCCGCCAGCGCCAGCGAAATCCACGGGCTGACCGACAGCGCAGCCCAGGCGAGCGCCCAGATCGCGAGGAAGGGCACCAGCGTCACGGCCAGTTCGAACAGGCTGCGCCCGGTCGAGGGTTCGCGGTACTGCGCGAGAATCTTCAGCCATTCGCGGGCGGTGCGGGGGGTGGTCGTGGTCTCTGTCATCAAGGCCTGTCGTCTTTGCGCCGGATACATCCGACTATTGTCTTTGGCCTTGCCAGAAAACTCCTAAGAAAGCGCTCTATTCAGGCTGATGTCTGCTAGTCCGATGCGGGTTAATTTTCAACATGTTTAATGTCGCATACGTATAGACCGGCGGCGTTTTACCGCCGCCCGTGTCGTCATCTGTGCCGTCGTCCGTGCCGCGGCGTCACGGATGCTGCGTCGCGGCGACATGATCCGGATCAAGGCGCGGCCTTGCGCGGCGTGGTCATCAGGGCCAGACGCATAAGGAGTACGGAATATGTCCTATACAGAGAAGTTTGCCGAGACCCGCAACAACCTGCGCGCCCTGCGCAAGGCGGTGCCCGATACTTTTGCCGGGTTCGTGTCGCTGGAAAAGGCCGCCAGCGCGGATGGCGCCCTGTCGCTGAAGCAGAAGGAGTTGATCGCGCTGGGGATTTCCGTCGCCCTGCGCTGCGAGGATTGCATCATCAGCCACGCGGGCGCGTGTCATCGGGCAGGCGTCACGCGGGAGGAACTGGCCGAAGCGTTGGGAACGGCGATCCAGATGTCCGGCGGGCCGGGGCTGATGTACGCGGGCAAGGCCTTGGCGGCTTATGACGAAATCGCAGCCGGGTGAGGCACGCGCAGGGCGGGGAGGCCCCGACTTGCCCCCCTGCGTCAGCCTGTCGCGACGGATATACATTCCAGATGCGTTATATGTCCATCGCAACGCAAACATGAATGGAAGAAATATGAAAACGCTCTCTCTCGCACTTGTCGCAGCCTTGCTTGCCGCCCCGGTCTTTGCCCAGCAGGGCAACCCCGGCGCGCATTTCATCGAGAACTGGGACCTGAATGGCGATGGCGCGGTCTCTGCCGAAGAAGCCGCCGAGCGGCGCTCGGACGTGTTTGCCAGCTTTGACTCCAACGAGGACGGGTTCCTCGACGCCGGGGAATACGTGCCTTTCGACGAAGCCCGCGCGAATGACATGGCGGAAAACGCGGGACACGGGCAAGGCGGCGGCGCGATGGCGGCGGCCAATGGCATGAAGCTGGAGGTGAACGACACCGACAAGGACGGCAAGGTCAGCCGCGAAGAGTTCCTGACCAACGCGGCCAGCTGGATCGCGGGGATGGACAAGGACGGCGATGGCGTCGTGACCAAGGCGGACTTTGGCCGCAAGTAAGCGGTTGCTATAGAAAGCAAAAGGGGCCTTTGCGGGCCCCTTTCTCATTGCATTAGGGTGGTGACCGCGCCGGGTAGTTCGGGCAAGGCGGGCAGAAAGGCGATGCTGCCGACGGCCAGGTATGCCGCGAGGTTCAGGCCCGAAAGCACCCAGATGACCCCTGCCCCGCCGATCAGCCGCCCCATCACCTGATTGGCGGTGAACAGGATCAGCACGCAGGTGAGCACTGCTGCGGGGCGGTAGGCGCTGTCGGCCAGTGGCCCCAGCCGGATCAGCGCCGACAGGGCCAGCGGCCATGCAAGGTTGATCCCCAGCACCCAGCCCCACCACGCGATGCCGTAGGGCCGGATACGGGGACCGCGATCCTCAGCCACGCAGCGTCCCGCCGGTGGCCTTGGTGACCTTTTCGACGATCTTGGCGGCGACGGCCTCGATGTCCTTTTCCTTCAGCGTCGCGTCGACGGGCTGGAGGCGGACGGTCAGGGCGAGGGATTTCTTGCCCTCGCCGAGCGAGCCGCCGATGAACTCGTCAAAGACGCGCACGTCGGCGATCAGCGCCTTGTCCGCGCCTGCGGCGGCGTTCACGGCGGTCAGCGCCTCGACATTCGCGTCGACGACGAAGGCAAAGTCACGCTCGACCGGTTGCAGGTCGTTCAGCACCAGCGCCGGGCGGGTCGCGCCGGCCTTGCGTGGCAGCGGAACCTCGGCGGGGTGGATGACGAAGGCCACGGCAGGGCCTTTGATGTCCATCGCGGCCAGCACTTTGGGGTGCAGCTCGCCGAAGGTGCCGAGGACCTTTTTCGGGCCAAGGCAGAAGCGGCCGTGACGGCCCGGGTGCCACCAGCCTTCGCCGCCGCGCATGATCTGCATCTTGGCAGGCGCGCCGATGGCGGCGAGGACGGCCTCGGCGTCGGCCTTGGCGTCATACAGGTCGACGGGGCGCGAAGCACCGTGCACGTCCTTTGGTCCGGTGCGTCCGATGAGGATACCGGCGATCTGCTGCGCCTGTTCCTCGGGTTCGCCGCCGTGGAAGGCGGCGCCCACTTCGAACAGGGCAAGATCGGCGAAACCGCGTGCCTGATTGCGTGCGGCGGCGCGCAGCAGGCCCGGCAACAGCTGCGGGCGCATGTGCGACATGTCGGAGGAAATCGGGTTCGCCAGCATGGTGGCGTCATCGCCGCCACCGAACAGCGAGGCTGCCTCGCTGTCGATGAAGCTGTAGGTCACGCATTCGTTGTAACCCAGCGCGGCCACGGTGCGGCGCGCGATCTGCTCGCGCTTTTGCAGCGGCGAGAGGATCTGTTTCGGCACGCCCGCCATGCGCGGCAGGGGCTGGCCCTTGAGTTTCGTCAGGGAGGCGATGCGGGCGACTTCCTCGACCAGGTCGGCCTCACCCAGCACGTCGGGGCGCCACGAGGGCACATGGGCCAGGTTGCCCTCCATGCGGAAGCCGAGGCGGGTCAGGGTCTGGCGCTGCTCGGATTCGGGGATGTCCATGCCGACGAGGGAGATCACGCGGGCCGGGTCGAGTTTGTAGGCGCGGGCGGTGTCGGGGACCTGTCCGGCGACGACGATGTCGGAGGCCTCGCCGCCGCAGAGATCGAGGATCATCTGCGTCGCGTCCTGCATCGCCTGCATGTTGTACTCGGGGTCGATGCCGCGTTCGTTGCGGTAGCGCGCGTCGGAGTTGATCTTCAAGGCGCGGCCCGTGTGGGCGATCTGGATGCGGTCCCAGACGGCGGCTTCGAGGAAGACGTTGGTGGTGTCGAAGGTCGCACCGGTGGCGAGGCCGCCCATGATGCCGCCGATGGATTCGATGCCGTTGTCGTCCGAGATCACAACCTGTCCGCCGGGGAAGGTGTAGGTCTTGTCATCGAGACCGACCAGCGTCGCGCCTTCGGGGGCGCGGTGGACGCGCAGGTTGCCCTGCACCTTGTCGGCGTCAAAGACGTGCAGCGGGCGGTTGCGGTCGTAGGTGAAGAAGTTGGTCACGTCGACCAGCGCCGAGATCGGGCGCAGGCCGATGGCGCGCAGGCGGTCCTGCAACCACGCCGGGCTGGGGCCGTTCTTGACGCCACGGATCAGGCGACCGGCAAAGACCTCGCAGCCGTCGGTGGCGGCGTCCGCGTCGATGGTGACGTCGATGGGGCACGGGAAGTTGCCGGGGACGGCGGCTTCCTTGAGCGGTTTCAGGGTGCCAAGGCCACGGGCGGCCAGATCGCGGGCGACGCCATGCACGCCCAGCGCGTCCTGGCGGTTGGGCGTGATGGCGATGTCGATGACGGGATCGACCTTGGCCGGGTCGTTCTGCGCCAGCCAATCGGTGAACTTCTGGCCGACCTCGCCCGAGGGCAGTTCGATGATGCCGTTGTGTTCGTCGCTGAGTTCAAGCTCGCGCTCGGACGCCATCATGCCGTGCGATTCCACGCCGCGGATGTTGCCCACGGAGAGGGTCACGTCGATGCCGGGGACGTAGTCGCCGGGCTTGGCCAGAACCACTGTGATGCCTTCGCGCGCGTTGGGCGCGCCGCAGACGATCTGCTTTTCGCCCTCGTCGGTCATGACCTTGCAGACACGCAGGCGGTCGGCGTCGGGATGCTGTTCGGCGTGGATCACCTTGGCCAGCGTAAAGGCCGAGAGTTTCGCGGCGGGGTTCACCACTTCCTCGACCTCGAGCCCGAGGTCGGTCAGCGCCTCGGCGATCTCATCGACCGACGCGGTGGTGTCGAGATGTTCCTTCAGCCAGGAGAGGGTGAATTTCATGTGCCTGGGCCCCGATCAGAGAATTGGTCGCGCCGTCCTTAGCGGATGGGGCGGGAGGAGGAAAGGGGCGCGATTCCACAGGGCATCATGGGGGGCTTTACCCTCCAGCGAGTGGAGGATTTAATGGTTGGGCAAGGAGGTGCGTCATGAACATCGGAGAGGCCGCGAAGGCCACGGGACTGTCGGTCAAGACGATCCGCTATTACGAGGACATCGGTCTGGTGCAGGCCGCGCGGGCCGGGAACGGCTATCGCGACTTTGGTGCGCGGCAGGTGGCGCAGTTGCAGATGCTGGCGCAGGCGCGGCATCTGGGGTTCGGGCTGGACGAATGCCGCCGTCTGCTGGAACTGAACGCAGACCCGGACCGCGCAAGCCGCGACGTGCGGGCGCTGGCGGTGCAGAACCTCGACACGGTACGCGACAAGATCCGGCAGCTGCAGGACCTGGAGGCGCAGTTGGAGGATTTGATCGGCAAGTGCCACGGCGACGACGCGCCGGAATGCGCCATCCTCGACGGGCTGGCCGCACGCATTAGCTAGGCCCGGATCAATCCGGGTCGGGCTCGTGGAACAGGGCCTGATAGGCGGCGTTATCCTGCGACAGGGCTTCGGGCCTGTCGAAGCCTGCGAGGTGGCCTTCGGACAGGACGGCGACGCGGTCGACGTAGTCAAAGGTCGATGCCCGGTGCGTGACGAAAATCAACGTCGCGCCCTTGAGTTCGGACACCAGTGCCGACATGACGGCGCGTTCGTTGGCCCCGTCCAGCGCGCTGGTGACTTCGTCGAAGATATATACCTTTGCGCGTTTGGCAACGCCACGCGCGATGGACAGACGCTGGCGCTGGCCACCCGACAGGGCGTTGCCATTCGGGCCGATCTGGCTGTCTAGACCTTCGGGCATCCGGGCGATGAGCGAGTCGAGCTGGGCGATGCGGGCGGCGGCCTCGAGTTCGGCGCGGGTCGCGCCGGGGCGGCCATGCGCGATGTTTTCCGCCAGCGTGCCGTCAAACAGGAACACGTCCTGCGAGATCAGAGCGATGGAGGCATGGAGCGACTCGCGCGAGACGTCGCGCAGGTCGATGCCGCCGATGGAGACGGTGCCCTCCTGCGGGTCGTAGAAGCGCTGGAGGATGTCGATCAGCGTGCTTTTGCCCGCGCCCGAGGGGCCGACCACCGCAATGCGTTCGCCCGCCGCGATGTCGAGCGTGACATTGCGCAGCGCCGGCGCGTCGCCGCCGTAGCTGAAGGACACGTCCTGCAGGTGGACGGAGGGCTGAACCTCGTCCAGAACCTTGTCGCCGTAGGGTTTTTCCAGCGGCGCCCGGTCCAGAAGGTTGTACATCTGGCGCACGAAAACGAGGCTTTTCTGCACTTCGACCCAGACCGCCGAGAGCCGTTCGGCCGGTTGGTAGGCCATCAGGAAGGCAGTGATGAAGGCGGTCAGTTCGCCCGCCGTGCGGTCGGTGGTGGCAATCTGCCACGATGCGAAGATGACGAAGGCCCCGATGACCACGCCGCCGAGGAATTCCATGATAGGAATCGTCGAGGCGGTGATGCGCGCGAATTGCAGGCCGCGTTCCTCCAGCGCCTCCATCGAGGCATTGAAACGCGCAACAGACTTGCGCTCCATCTGGAAGCTTTTCACCGTCTTGATGCCGCGCAGGACCTCGACGCCGACGCTGAAGAACTGCGCCGCAAGGCCCGCGTCGGCGCTGGCGATCTCGCGGATGCGTTTTGAGAGAGCCGAGACAAGCCAGAGGATCAGCGGCACGATCAGGCTGCAGATCAGAGTCAGCAGCGGGTCCTGCAACAGCATGACGGTAAACAGCGCCGCGACCGTGAGGACTTCGACCACAAGCCGGTTGCAGACGTCGGACACCATCACGCCGGTGGATTGCCCCAGCATCTGCACCATGACCATCTGCACCGAAGAGTGCTGCGCGTTGAAATACCCCAGCTCCTGCCGGATCACGTTGGCGAACAGGCGCTTTTGATAAACCACCGCGACAGAGCGCATCAGCATGACCTTCAGCACTTCGGTGATGTACTGGAAGAAGCTCTTGCCGACGGCGACCCCGACAATGATGAGCGCCACGCGCAGCGCCGCCCCCTGATTGCCCGCGCCAAAGACGTCGTCGACGATCAGCTTTGTCGAGTTGGCCAGCGCACCGGTAAAGCCCGCGACGCCGATGATGCTGAGCAGGGTCAGCAGGATCAGTTTCCAGCGCTGCGGCACGACCTCGCGCAGGAGCCGTTTGCCATAGCTGAGCGCTTCGGCGCTGGAGAGCGCCTTGGGCGCGGTCGGATCGTTCGGCAGATCAGACATCTTGTGCCACCTCTCCGAACAGGCTGCGGAAGGCCGCATTGGTGCGCGACAGGGCCTCGGGCGTGTCGCAGGCGATCAGGCGGCCTTCGGACATGACCATGACCTTTTCGACATAGGCCAGCGTCGAGGGTCGGTGCGTGACGAAGATCAGCGTGGCCCCCTGAAGCGCGTCGATCACCGAGGCCATCACGGCGCGTTCGTTCTGCGGGTCGAGCGCGCTGGTGACCTCGTCGAAGATATAGATACGGGCGTGTTTGACGATGCCGCGCGCAATGGCAAGGCGCTGGCGCTGGCCACCGGACAGGGCGCTGCCGTTGGGCCCCACGGGGCTGTCGAGACCGGCAGGCAGCGATGCGATCAGCTCATTCAGGCAGGCCCGTTCGGCGGCCTCGGCGATCTGCGCGCGCGTGGCGTCGGGGTTCCCGTCCGCGATGTTCTGCGCAATTGTGCCATCGAACAGGAACACGTCCTGCGAGATGAAGGCGATGGAGCGGTGCAGCGCTTCGTGGCTGATCTGGCGCAGGTCGGTGCCGTCCAGCGTGACCGCGCCCAGTTGCGGGTCGTAGAACCGCTGGAGGATGTCGATCAGCGTCGTCTTGCCTGCGCCGGAGGACCCCACCACCGCCACCCGTGCGCCGGGCGCAATGACAGTGTTCACGTCGCGCAGGGCGGGGGCATCGTCGCCATAGTCGAAGGACACGTCCTTCAAGGCGATTTCCGGTGTCCGGTCTGCGGGCAGATCGGCGGTGCCATAGCGCATCTCGATCGGTTCGCGGTCGAGCACGGAATACATCTGCGTCACGAGGACCATCTGTTTCTGCATTTCGACCCAGAGTTTCGACAGGCGTTCCGCCGGTTGGTAGGCCATCAGGAAAGCGGTGATGAAGGCGGCGAATTCGCCCGGCGTGCGGCCGCCGTCGATGGTCTGCCACGCGCCGTACATCACGAAAAGCCCGATCACGAGGCCGCCGAGCAATTCCATCATCGGGGTCGTCGTGGCGCTGATGCGGGCAACCTGCATCGTGCGCTTTTCCATCTTGTCGACGGCGGCGTTGAAGCGTTCGACGGAGGCGTCCTCCATCTGGAAGCTCTTGACGGTCTTGATGCCGTCAAAGATTTCGGCCCCGACCTGGAAATAGCGGCCCGCGAGTTTCAGCTCGTGTTTCGTCGCGCGGCGGATCTTTTGCGACAGGATCGACACGAGGCCGAAGATCACCGGGAAGACGAGGCCGCACAGCAACGTCATCATCGGGTCCTGCAGGATCATGACCCACAGCAGCGCAATCAGGGTCAGGACTTCGACCACCGCCTTGTTGCAGATGCCCATGACGACACGGCCCGAGGCGCGTCCGATCTGCATCAGCAGGGACATCTGGCGCGGCGGGTGTTCCTTGGCAAGGTAGGCCACGTCCTGCTTCAGGAGGTGCTCGAAGAGTTCCTTCTGGTAGCGGATCGAGATCGAGCGGTTGAAGATCGCGCCGATCAGGGCCGCGCCATAGGTGAACAGGCTTTTCGCCGCGGAGACGCCGATCACCAGCAGGGCCACGCGGACGGCAGCACCGGGGGTGTCGTTGACAAACACCCCGTTGACGATGGATTTCGTGGAATTGGCCAGTGCCCCGGTAAAGAAGGCGACGCCGACCATGCAGACCACGGAGACGGCATAGAGTTTCCAGAAGGCCGGCAGGGCCTCGCGGATCACGCGCCAACCGTTTGAGAGGGCCTCCCGGGAAGAGATATCCCTTTCGTCCAGCATCCTTTGGCCCGTACTCCCTGTGGCACATCCGCTGCGTCTTAATCAGGTTCGGGCCGAAGCCGCAAGCCAATGCGACGGTCGGCGACCGGCTGGGCGGGAGATCGCCCAGCCGGAAAGGGGGCCGGGTCAGGCCTCGTCGACGACGCCGTTGACCAGCGTGCCGACGCCGGTGATCTCGATCTCGGCGGTCATGCCGGGTTCGAGGTACAGCTGCGGATCGCGGAACTTTCCGACGCCACCCGGAGTGCCGGTGGCGATGATGTCACCGGGCAGCAGCGTGATGACGGTGGAAGCATAGGCGATGATCTCGGGGATCGAGAGCGCGAGATCGTCGATCCCGGCCTGCTGTTCCACCTTGCCGTTGATGCGGGTGATGAGGGTCTGCTGCGTGATGTCGCCCACCTCGTCGGGCGTGATCAGCCATGGACCCATCGACCCCGAGGCCTCGAAGCTCTTGCCTGGCCAGAACTGCGAGGTGTGGCGCTGGAAGTCGCGGACCGACCCATCGTTGAAGCAGGAATAGCCCGCGACCACGTCCCATGCGTCGGCCTCGGCGACATGGCGGCAGGTCCTGCCGATGACCACGGCCAGCTCGCCCTCGTAGTCGAATTCCTTCGACACTTTCGGGCGAACCAGCGGCACGTTGTGGCCGAGGATGGAGGACGGGTAGCGGTTGAAGATCGATGGATAGGCGGGCTTGTCGCGGCCGGTTTCCTTGATGTGGCTCATGTAGTTGAGGCCGATGCAGAGGATCTTGTCCGGGTTGGGAACGGGTGACAGGAGCGTCACGTCGGACATGGCCAGTGCTGTGCCCTTGCCCGCCAGCTCGCCGGTGGCCCCGGCGGCGAGGACCGCGCGCAGGTCGGCGTAGGGCAGCACGGCCCCGGCATCGTGGATCGTGGTGCCATCGGTGGTTCCGTAGGATGCGGTGCCATCGGGGCGGGTGAAGGAAACGAGGCGCATGGGTGGCCCTCCTTGAGGTTGCTTTGGGTTGGGGCGTCGCCTGTCAGTTGGACAGAAGAGCCCGGTAGCGGTCGAGACCCGCGCGCAGATCGGCGGGGGCAAAGGCGGCGGCGCAGTAGCGGTCCGGCCGGATCAGCAGGATTTCGTCGCGGTGGGCGCGCAGCAGTCTGGCGCGCGGGTCGTCGCATTGCGCGGCGGGCATCGCGTCCGCGGAGTCCCGGAACGGTAGGTACGCGCGGCCCAGCGGCAGGCCGAGGAAGTCGTTGTCCGGCAGCACAGCCAGGGCCTCTGCCCCCGCCCCGTCCTGCGCGATCAGTGCAAAGCCGTGGCCCAGCGCGGCATCCAGTTTCATGGACTGCCCATTCAGGACGATGTCCGGCTGCGGGATCATCTCGCCGACGATGGCCCCTTCGAAAGCGCTGTCGCCGAGGCCGAGGAACAGCCCGGTGTCGAACTTCGGGCGCGGCTTGAAGCGCATGTGCAGCAGGTAATCCTGCACCGCCGGGAACGGGGCGAGGGTCTTCATCAACTGCTCGCGGAAGGCGAGGCGGTCGCCGTCGATGGGCATGACGATGTCGCCCATGATGACCGCCAGCTGAATCATCGCCCATGCGGGTTCACGCCGTTCCTGAAAGTAGCTGTCGAGCATGTCGGGCGCGGCACCACCGTTCAGCACGCAGGCGAGTTTCCAGCTGACATTGGCGGCGTCACGCAGTCCTGCGTTCATCCCCTGCCCTGCAAAGGGCGGCGTCAGATGTGCGGCGTCGCCCGCCAGAAGGACACGACCGTCCCGCCAACGCTCGGCGATGCGGGCGTGGAAGGTGTAGATGGTCTTGCGGATGATGTCGGCGGGGGTGATGGCGCGGAACGGCTCCAGCAGCGTTTCGACGAAACCTTCGGCCAGCACCTCGGCGTGGGTTTCACCGGGGAGCAGCATGAACTCGTACCGCCGCCCGCCGTTCGGTGCGGGGATCGACACATGGGGCCGCGCGTTGGAGCAGTAGAAATGCGAGAAATCGCCCTGATCGGGATCGTTGCGGGTGTCGATGACGATCCAGTCCTGTTCGTATGTGGACCCCAGCATGGCGATGCCCAACCGTTCGCGCGTCGGGCTGCGCCCGCCGTCAGCGGCCACGACGTATTGCGCCCGCAGGCTGTGCTCTGCGCCGCTGGCATCGGTGAAGGTCACGGCCACGTGGTCGGCGTGTTCCTCGGTCGACCGGACCTCGGTCGAGAAATGCAGCGTGCAGAGGTCGGTGTCGGAAAGGCAGGCGCGCAGGGCGGCTTCCATCTCGGGCTGGTCGATGAAGTGCCGTTTCGGAAAGCCGTAGGTTTCGGGCCCCGCGCCGACGCGGCCGAACTGGCGGCCCGTATCGTCGACATATTCCGCCCCGTTGCCGACGATGGTCCGGGCCACGTAGGTCTTGTCCGCGCCAAAGATCTGAAGCACGCGCGCCCCTTCGTCGTCCAGAACGATGGCGCGCGGAATGTCCAGCGGCGCCTCGGCGCGTTCGAGGATGACCGAGCGGACACCGTAGGCCGCCAGCAACAGCCCGGTGGTCAGCCCCGTCGGCCCTGCCCCGATGATGACGACGGGCATTTCTGCCGGAACCTTGGCCATTCCTCATCCCCTCTTGCGCGGCCTTTGATTGTCCCGATGGGTCCCGCGCCTTTCGTGTTGCGGAGTGTTAGCCCGCGTCGGCGGACGAGAGCGCCCGTTTTGCGCTGCGCGTTCACTGTGTGAACGGCCCATCCTGTTCGGCCATGGCCTTGCTGATCCGTTCACATGTCTCGCGCAGGCGCGGCGCGAAATTGCGGACCATATCGTCGAAGGAAATCGCCGATTTCAGGCATATCACCGAGAGGGTCGCCAGGACGCGCGCCCCCTCCATGATCGGGAAGGAGATCGAGTGGGTGTGGTTGCGGTATCCCTCGGTGCGGAAGCCGAAACCGCGGGCGCGGGTGCGGTCGAGTATTTCGGCCACCCTGCGCGGATCGTGGATCAGCGCGTTCTCGGGCAGGCCGGATTTGCGCAGCATATCGAAGATCACCTCGCGTTCGTCGTCGGGGCAAAAGGCGATGTGGGCGTGACCGCCCGCCGTGTGCAGGATCGGCATGCGCCGCCCGACCATCCCGAGGTCGAAGGAGAAGGGCGAGAATTTATGCGTGGTTTCGCGCACCTGCATGGCGTCGCCGTCGAGCGTCACGAGGTCAACCGGCCACAGAACCTCGCGGCCCAGCGCCATCATCTCGGGCGTGGCGATCTGCCCGACGCGGGATTTGTCGACGAAACCGGAGCTGAGCAGGTTGCACAAGAGCGTCGGATGCCAGCCCCCGCTGGAGGCGGACTGGCTGACGAAGCCGCGCGCCTGAAGGGTTTCCAACAGGCGAAAAACCGTGGGGCGCGACAGGCCCGCGCGGTCGGCGATCTCTTGCGTGCGGATGCCGTCGTGTTCGTTGACGATCTGCAGGATCGTCAGGCCGCGATCCAGCGCGCGGACGGGATTGTAGACGGGCATGCGCGTTCCTCCCCATGGCACTCGAGGGTCTGCGGGGGCGGCTGTCAAGCGGAGCGTTCATGGCGTGAACGCCAGGCCGAGGGGTCAGCGGCCCTGCCGCACCAGTTCCGAATAAAGCCATGGGCAGTCCGCAACCGGATCGGCGCGCAGCCCCTGACGCCCGGTTTCCAGTGCCATCTCGCGCATGGATCGGCGCAATGCGCTGTCTTTGGGCAGGTAGCGGCGGTCGTGGCCCCAGAAACTGGGACCGCAGAAGGTCTCGTGCGGTTCCCAAGTCGCAGGGTCGATCACCCGCCCGCCCCAGCCGTTCTCGACAAAGAACCCCGAGGGCGTCTGCGCATAGAAGGAGGTCATCCAGTCGTTCGTGTGCCGCCCCAGCGTATAGGCGACGCGGTCGCTGTAGTTGGCGATGTCATAGCCCTGCCCCACATCGTCCAGCGTGTCGTATTCCACCATGAAGTGATGAAATCCGCGCTGGCCGGAACCGACCATGGCAAAGCTGTGGTGCCGCCCGTTGAGGTGAAAGAAGTACAGCCCGTAGGGTGTCATCCCGTAATCAGAAACGGCAAAGTCCAGAGTGTCGCGGTAGAAGGGCATCATGACGTCGATGTCCTGCACATGAAGGACGGCATGGCCCATGCCCATCGGTCCTGTCTTGAAGCCCTGAATGGGACGACCGGGAACAAAGGGATCGGCGGCGATCATCGGCGCGTGGACCAGTTCGACGCGGTTGCCCATCGGGTCCTCGAACCAGATGAGATCCGTGACGAGGCGGCGGTCCGCAAGGGCGCGGTCACCGGCGTGGACGGTGACGCCCGCCGCGTCCAGACGCGCGGCATACATGTCGAGGTCGGACCGGTCCGAGACCTCGAACCCCATGAAGGCCAGCGTTTCGCCCTCTTCGTCCGAGACAACGAGCCGCTGCGCCTTGTCGTCCATGCGGAAGGCCAGCGATTTGCCGCCCTTGTCGATGGTCTGCATGCCCAGAAGGCCACCGGCGAACCCGGCCCAGTCATCGAGCTTGTCCGACCGGACGCCAAGATAGGCGAGCGCGCATGTGGCCATGATGTCCTCCCTTTTCAGGGCAACCTAGTGGCGGGGGTTCCGGCCTGTCCAAGACCGGAACCGCGACGTTCACCAGATGAACAGGGACATCTACGCCGCCTTGACCTTTACGTAGGTGCCCGGCGCGGGGCCGAGGTCGGTTTCGGCGGGTTTGCGTGCCGGGACCAGCTCGCCCGCGCGGGGCTTCAGCCAGGCGTCCCACAGCGGCCACCACGACCCCTCGTGGAAGTCCGCCCCGGCACGCCAGTCGGCGGCGGGGAGGCTCAGGTCGGGGTTGGTGTAATGACCGTATTTGCCCTTGGAGGGCGGGTTGACGATCCCGGCGATGTGGCCCGACTGCGACAGGACAAAGGTCTTGTCGCTCGATCCCATCTTTTGAACGCCGCGGTAGCAGTCCTTCCACGCCGCGATGTGGTCGGTTTCGGCGGTGATGGCCATCAGCGGCACATCGACCTCGGACAGCTTCAGCGTGCGGCCCATCAGGTCGAAATGCCCCTCGGCAAAGGCATTCGCCCGGCACAGGCCACGCAGGTACTGCATGGTCATGTTGCCCGGCAGGTTGGTGCTGTCGCCGTTCCAGAACAGCAGGTCAAACGCGGGGGGTGTCTCGCCCATCATGTAGGATTTGATCGCCGGACCGTAGACGAGATCGTTCGACCGCAGGAAGGACATGGTGCGCGACATGACCCGCGCGGGCAGCAGGCCGGAGCGGCTGACCTGCACGTCGATCCCGTCGACGAAGTCCTCTTGCAGGAAGGGCGTGAACTCGCCCTGATCCGAGAAATCCGTCAGCGCGGTGAACAGCGTGGCGGAGTTGATCGAGGTGTCACCGATCTGCTTGAGGTAGGACAGCGTCAGCGACAGGGTCGTGCCCGCGATGCAGTAGCCGACGGCATTGATCTGCTGCTCGCCGGTGATCTCCTTGGCGGCCTCGATCGCGGCGAGGAAGCCGTCGGTGATGTAATCTTCGAGCCCTGCGTCCTTCAACGACTCGTCCGGGTTCACCCAGGACACGACAAAGACGGTATGACCACGATCCACCAACCAGCGGATCATGCTGTTCTGCGGCTTGAGGTCGAGGATGTAGAACTTGTTGATCCAAGGCGGGAAGATGACGATGGGAACGGCGTGCACGTCTTCGGTGGTGGGCGCGTATTGGATCAGCTCCATCATCTTTGTGCGCAGGACCACCTGACCGGGCGCGGTGGCGATGTTGTCGCCCACCGAAAAGGCGCTGTCGTCCACCAGCTTCACCAGCAGCTCGCCGTTGTTGGCCTCCAGATCGGTGACGAGGTTTTCCAGCCCCTTCAGCAGGCTTTCGCCGTCGGTCTCCAGAGCGCGGCGCAAGGCTTCGGGGTTGGAGCCGAGGAAGTTGTTCGGCGCCATCAGGTTGGCGATCTGGTCGGTGAAATAGCGCAGGCGGCGCTTGTCGGTTTCGGGCAGCGTGTCGAGGTCGGCCACCGCCTGCCGCATGGCGCTGGAGGTGACCTTGTACTGGCGTTTCAGATAGTCAAGCCAGGGGTTGTCCTGCCAGTCGGCATCGGCAAAGCGCTTGTCCTTGGAGGTGCCGGGACCGTCGGCGGAATGCTGGATCGCGCCGACCCAGGCCTTCATCGAGTTTTCCCAGAAGCCCACGCCATGCCCCACGGCGCGCGCCGGGTTGGTCAGCATCTGCTCCCACCAGGCGACGGCGGATTTCGCATAGAGGTCCGGGCCCGGCGCCTCGATCCCCGGGTTCGGGGCCTTGCGCCGTGACAGCGCCGTCATCAGCCGCAAGGACAGCTGTTGCAGGCGCTCCGCAGTTTCGCGTTGCTTGTGGGTGATCGCCCCCGTGTCGATGGTGTCGTCCGTCATCGCCCCCTCCCAAGGTCTGTGCCTGCCGCCGTTGTCGTCCCGGGCCGCCCTCTACGGCTTGTCCGCCTCCATCACTGCACCGGAAGCGGACGTGGGACGATGCCTTTGGTCGGCAGGGTCATGATGGAAGCGTGCATGATTGTGCGGCGACTGTCCAACCCGTTCAGGCGATCTGCGGCCGGGGCTTTGCCTGCCAATGGTGCCACCCGATGCAGACCGCCGCCGCCGCCAGCGCCAGAACAGCCACGATCGGCGTGCGCGACAGCAGCAGAACGGCGAGCACGATCCGCAGTGTCAGCTCCCACGTGGGCAGGCGCGTGGCGTCGAAACGCGCCAGCGCGCTGGCGACGAGGTAAAGTGCGACGAGCACGCGCAGGATCACCCAGACCAGCGCGGCGATGTGGACCTGCCCGTCGTAGCCCGGCAGGTAGGTCACCTGCGCGCCGCTGGAGGACGGGTCGATCACCGCTGCCGGGATCAGCAGCAGTTCCGGGTAGAGTGCAAAGACGAAGGGAATGACGAACATCACCATGCCGGATTTCACCGCCGAAAAGCCCGTGGCCATGGGATCGGCCCGCGTGATCGACGCGGCGGCAAAGGCCGCGACCGCAACGGGGGGCGTGATGGCCGAGGCGACAGCGTAGTAGAAGATGAACATGTTGGCGGTAAAGATCGACAGGCCCAGCCCGCCCAGCACCGGCCCCATCAGCAACGCCACGTTGATGAATGCGGGCACGGCGGGCATTCCCATGCCCAGCAGTACCGCCAGCAACATGGTCACGGTCAGCGCCAGCAGCTGGAAGTAAAGCGAGCCGCCGCTGCCGAGGCCCAGCCCCTTGAGCCATGTCAGCACGTCGACCGAGATGTAGAACGGCAGGCCGGTAAACTTGAGGCAGAAGTCGATGATCGAGACGGCGAGGAACATCAGGTAGAGCGTCGACATGGTCACGCCGGCGTCGCTGAGGCCGTCGATGATCTTGCGCGGGCGCTTGCGGACTTCGGGGTCGAGGAACAGCAGGCCCAGCAGCAGGATCACCGACCACCAGCCCGCGCTGCCCACGTCTCCGGCCGCGTTGCGGTAGGTGGACAGGAGCCACGACAGGCTTTCGACCTGGCACGTGCCATCGGTGATGGTGCGGGTCGCGCCCAGCAGCGGGCCAAGCAGGCCGCAACCGACGGCTTCCTTTTTCGTCAGCAGAAGGACGAGGATCAGCAGGATCGGCCCGAAGATCATCATGAGGTTGAGCTTGTCCTGCCGGTCGATATGCATGTCGGGGGTCAGCTCTCCGATGGCCTTGATGCCCTGCTTGCGCGACTGGAACACCACCGAGAGGAAGAGGCAGAGGAAATAGGCCGCCGCGGGGATAATCGCGGCGATGATGACCTGGCTGTAGGGCGTGGCGGTCATGGCGGCGAGCACAAAGGCGGCGACGCCCATCACCGGCGGCATGATCGACCCACCCGAGGACGCGGCGGCCTCGACGCCTCCGGCGAAGACCTTGGAAAACCCGCGCTTCAGCATCATCGGGATGGTCAGCACGCCGGTGGACAGCACGTTGGTCACCGGCCCGCCAGAGATCGTGCCGAACAGGGCCGAAGAGACGATTGCCGCATGGGCCGGGCCGCCGTTCAGCTTGCGCGTCCAGCGGAAGGCCAGCTTGATGAGCGACTGCCCGCCCGCCGATGCGCCGAAGAGGGAGCCGAGGACGAGGTAGGGGAAGATCTCGTTCACGATGATGTCGAGGAAGCGCCCGAAGAAGCCGCTGGAGGTGCTGGTGAGCGCATCCAGCAGGCGCGGGTAACCGTCCGCCAGCGTGCGCGGCTCGCCGCCGAGCTTGGTCACGAGGTATTTCGACATGTCGTCCGCGCCGAAGATGTACCACATCAGCACGGTGAACATGGTCCAGCTGGCGACGACGATGGCGACCATGACCAGCGGCAGGCCCCAGACCTTTACGTTGTACGCGAGGAAGACCACCACGGCGAGCGCCACCACCAGAACAAGCCCGCCACCGATGGAGTTCAGACAGTCGGGGTCGTCCACGGTGGTCGGCGCGGGCAGGCCAAAGAGCGAGGCATTCTCGGCCTCGATTTCCAGCGCGCGGGCGATGATCTCGGCCCGGTCACCGGTAAACTGGTCGGTGAGGCAGACGGCGGGGATCTCGTTGAGGTAGGTGAGGGTCAGCACCAGCGTCATGGTGATGAGGGCCAGGTCGAGCGCCAGTCCGAGGTAGCGCCGTTCGGGCCGACGGTCGGACCAGTCGCGCCAGATGGAATGGGTGGTGACCACGATCGCCATCATCAGGACAAAGACGAAGGGGTAGAAATACTGGTAGGGAAATTTGCGGATGATGAAGCCCGCGTTGCCGGTGATGTCCTTTGCCAGATCGTCCAGCCCCGGAATGCCCGGCATGGCGTTGACCAGCCCCACGACCACCAGCAGGAGCGCCAGCCAGTAGGCGATCTTGCGCCCGAGGGGCACCTTGATGACGAGGGGTGTGTCGCTGCTCATGAGAGGCACCGTTTTGAATCTGGCGTGAGGGCTTTGGGCGGTCGGGCCCGCAGGGGATGCGGGCCCGGTGGCGTCAGGTCAGGGCAGCGCGCACTCGGGCAGGGTCAGGCCCGCCTCGGTGTAGGCGCGCACGGCACCGGGATGGTATTTCAGCGGGTTGGCCCCGCACATGCCGGTGACCTTCGGGTCCACCGCACCAAGTGCCACGAACTTCATGATCGGGGATTTCGAGGCAAAGGCATCGAGGTTGTCGAGGTAGAGCTTGGTCAGCTGATAGGCCAACTCTTCGTCCATGTCCTTGCGCACCACGTTACCGCCAACGGTGGCGGGGCTGCGGAAGGTGCCGTCCTCGGAGGAGACCTTGATCGAATCCGGCAGCGTCACCGAGGCGATGTCGACCTCGAACGCGCCCGTGCCCGGGCTGGTGAGGTACTTCTGCATGGCCTCACCCTCGTAGACCTCTTTCGGCACGGAGTAGAGCGTCATGTTGCCCGCCGCCGAGGCCTGCGTCATGCGCGGGTCGGGCATGTAGACCGGCAGCACCATGGCATCGACGGACCCGTCGGTCATGGTCTTGACCGCCTGCCCCCAGTCGACCTGCACGCCGGTGTAGCCTTCGCCGTCCTTCAGGCCGGTGGTCAGTTCGATCATGGCACGCCCGTTGGCCAGCGCCGCGCCCTGCGGTGGGCCGTTGAGGATCTTCTTGCCCGCGATGTCGCCCCAGCCTTTGACCGGCGAGGAATCGAAGGAGTAAAGGCTCATGCCGCCGAAACCGTAGGTGAACAGCACCGCGACGCCCTCCGCCAGCTCTGCGCCTTTCTCCTTGCCAAGGCTGGCGTAGGGGCCTGCGCCCCTGGACATCAGGAACGGCAGGATGAACGGCGTAGCGGCGATGTCGGACTGTCCGTTGGCGACGTTCAGCAGGCTGTTGGTCAGAACCTGATCGTCCAGCACCTGAAAGTTGGCAACGCCCGCCGCGCCCGCCAGTTCGCCCAGCGTTGCGTTGGCGACATGGTTGGACGCGCCCCCGCCCGAGGTTTCGACGGTCAGGTTGGCCTGCGCGCTGGCGGTGCCGGCGATCAGAGCCGCCGCGGCGGCGGCGACGAAGGTCATGCGAATGGACATTGGTTCTCCTCCCTTGTGTCCTGTGCCCGTGCCGGTCCCCGCCTCCCCGCGGGTGCCCGGCGCGGGGCTTCCTATACGGGTGCCTTCACCGCGCGGCGGTCCTGCGCCTTGCGGTTGCGGTACTTGGCGGTGAGTTCAGCGGCGGTGTCATCCTCGTCCACGATGCCGATCATCACGCCCTTGGTGCTGGGTTTCTTGCGAATGGCCAGCAACGTGTCGTTCGAGATGGTGACGCGCTGCGAGGGGCGGCGCGACCACGTGTCCAGCGCGGCAGACAGGCGGTCGATCACCTCGGCGTGTTCGGCGCTGTCGCCCAGATCCACCAGTTCCAGCGGGTCGTTTTTCAGGTCGAACAGCATGGGGCGGAAGCCGCCTTCGAAGTGGATCATCTTCCAGTCGCTGTCCGCGATCATGAAGCCGCGCGCCTCGGCTGTGCTCAGCCCCAACGCATCGGCCACGGGCCGCATGGAAAAGTCGTATTCGCAGACGACGTAGTCCTTGGGCTGCGGCGTCTGCCCGCGCAGGTATGGCAACAGGCTGCGGCCTTCGAGAATGTGATCCACGGCACGGCTGTCACCGCCCGCCACGTCGAGGAAGGTCGGCAGCAGGTCGATGCATTCCACCGGCGTATCGCAGACGGTGCCGCGCGTGGCGTCGGCCTCGGGCGAGGGATCGTAGACGATCATCGGCACCTTGACCGATGTCTCGTGGAAGAAGGTCTTCTCCCCCATCCAGTGATCGCCCATGTAGTCGCCGTGATCGGAGGTGACCACGATCAGCGTGTCCTGCATCCGGCCCGTCCGGTCCAGCCAGTCGAACAGAACGCCCATCTGGTCGTCGCATTGCTTGATAAGGCCCATGTAGGCGCGCAGCACCTTGTCGCGCACGTCATCGCGGGAAAAGGCGCGACAGACGGGGGCCTTCTGCATGGCGGTATAGACCGGGTGGCCGGATGTCTCGGCCTCGGACCGGACGGGCGGCAGGAAGTGTTCGGGGCCGTACAACTCGTGGTAGGGCGCGGGGACGATGTAGGGCCAGTGGGGCTTTATGTAGGACAGGTGGCAGCACCACGGCTGATCCCCCTGCCCTTCGATGAATTCCATGCCGCGCCGGGTCAGGTAGGGGGTTTCGCTGTCGTTTTCGGCAATATTGGCGGGCAGGTCGGAGTTCTTCAGGAACCAGCCGGACAGCACGTTGCCGTCATCGTCGATCGAAGAATTCGCGTAGTCGTGCCACGGGTTGTCGCTGTCGTAGCCCTTGCCACGCAGGTAGTCGTTATAGGCGAGCGCGCCGCCCTCGTCGTAGAAGCCCTCAGGTCCCTCGGGGCGCATCCCGTCGTCGCGTTCGAACACGTCAAAGCCGCATTCCGAAACGCGCGCGCCGATCACGCTGTCGGCCTCGATGCCCAGACGGGCCATGCCCTCGGCGTCGGCCATCATGTGGGTCTTGCCGACCAGCCAGCAGCCCATCCCCTGCGCGCGCAGGTAGTCGCCCATGGTGCGCTCGCCCACGTTTAGCGGGACATTGTTCCAGCACGCGCCGTGGCTGGAGACATACCGCCCGGTGTAGGTCGACATGCGGGATGGCCCGCACAGTGGCGATTGGATCGTCGCGCGGTCAAAGCGGACACCCCGGGATGCCAGACGGTCGATGTTCGGCGTGTGCAGATGCGGGTGGCCGTAGCAGGACAGGTAATCCCAGCGCAGCTGGTCGAACATGATGAACAGGATGTTCTTTGGTTTTGCCATGGTCTGATCCCTCCCCTCGCCCCAAGGCGCGGTTGTCCGCGCTCTGTCGGGGCCGTTCCGCCGTGGGGGCTCCTCTTCCGGCCACGACGTTGACCCAAACATGACACGCGGGAGGGAGGCCGGGAAATAATGAATCGGTCTGAGATATACCGGATTTGTTATGGCTGGCGGATCTCGGCGGCGACCGCGCGCAGGTGGTCCGCCAGCCGGCGCGCCGCTTCGGACAGCGGGCGGTCGGCAATGTAGGACAGACCAACCGAGCCGGTCAGATCGTCCACCGGCAGCGCCAGTTGCACCGCCGCGCCGCTTTGCAGCTCTGTCAGGATCGAACCGCGCGGCAGAAAGAGCACCGCGTCCTCCATCGCCATATAGGCGCGGGCAAATTCAAACGAGACGGTCTCTACGCGGTTGCGGAAAATCTGCGCGCCGCGCGCGAAGAGGAACCGGTCGAGTTCGGTGCGAATGATGGTGCCGGACAAGGGCACGACCACCGTGTAGGCGTCGATCTCGGCCAGCGAGACCTGTTCTGCGGCGGCCAACGGGTGCCCGGCCCGCGCGGCAAAGATCAGCGGTTCATCGTAGAGATGTTCGAACAACACGCCTGCCAGCTGTTCGATGGACACGAGGCGGCTGGCGAGGAAATCCACCTGTCCCCGGCGCAGCAGGTCGATCAGCTCCGGTACGCTGGCCCAGTAGATGCTGACCGTCACGTCCGGGAAATCGCGCTTGAACCGCTTCAGCGCGGCGGGCACCAGCAGCCGCGCGGCATTGGGCAACATGCCCAGCGCCAGGGTCTCGGCCTGCCGCGCGCCGCTGGCCTGCGCCACGCCGCTTTCGATCTGTGCCATCCCGGCGGTCAGATGCCGGTGCAGGACAGCACCCTCGGGGGTGGGCGTCATGCCGCGCGAGGTGCGTTCGAACAGCGGCACGCCGATCTCGGCCTCCATCTCGCGCAGGCTGCGCGACAGAGCGGGCTGCGCCGTGTTCATCGCCTTTGCGGCGGCGGTGAGCGAGCCATGCTCCCACAGCGCGAGGAACGTCCGGAAGTGGCGCATACGCAGCCGTGCAGACAGCATCACGACCGCGCCGCCGTCTGTACGGAGAAGGCATTGGTGGCTGTGGTCACGTCGAACTCCCGGCGGTCGTACGATCCAACATGCAGGGCGGCATCGCAGTTTGCAACGCCGTGGTCTCATCCTCCGCCTTGACTTCATTGCATGTGCAACGAATACTGTTGCCTGTTGCGAATCCGATGCAACCGTCCGGAGGGAGGCCGACGCATGACACGTCACGAATTGCCCGCAGGCATGATCCGCGCGCCGCATACGGTGGGGACACACGAGGGCTACATGCCCGGGTTTGGCAATGATTTCGAGACGGAGGCGCTGCGGGACGCCTTGCCGCAGGGGATGAACAGCCCACAGAAATGCAACTACGGCCTCTATGGCGAGCAGCTGTCCGGCACCGCCTTTACCGCCAACCCGCCGGAACGCACGTGGTGTTATCGCATCCGCCCGTCGGTCAAGCATTCCACGCGGTATACCCGCATCGACCTGCCGTATTGGCAGTCTGCGCCCAATGTCGTGCCGGATGTGACCTCGCTGGGCCAGTACCGCTGGGACCCGGTGCCCTATACCGAGGAGGGGCTGACCTGGCTGACCGGCATGCGCACCATGACCACGGCGGGGGATGTGAACACCCAGGTCGGCATGGCGTCGCATATCTACCTCGTGACCGAGAGCATGGTGGACAGCTATTTCTTCAGCGCGGACAGCGAGTTGCTTGTGGTCCCGCAAGAAGGCCGCCTGCGGTTCTGCACCGAGCTCGGCGTGATCGACATCGAACCAAAGGAAATCGCGATTATCCCGCGCGGTCTCGTCTATCGGGTCGAGGTTCTGGAAGGACCGTGTCGCGGCTTTGTCTGCGAGAACTACGGCCAGAAGTTCGAGCTTCCCGGGCGTGGTCCGATCGGGGCCAACTGCATGGCCAACCCGCGCGACTTCAAGGCCCCCGTGGCGGCCTACGAGGACCGCGAGGTGCCCTCGACGCTGACGGTGAAGTGGTGCGGCCAGTTCCACGAGACGCAGATCGGCCAATCACCGTTGGACGTGGTGGCCTGGCACGGCAACTACGCGCCGTACAAATATGACCTGCGCACCTATTGCCCGGTCGGGGCGATCCTGTTCGACCACCCCGATCCGTCGATCTTTACCGTTCTGACCGCGCCCTCGGGGCATCCCGGTACGGCGAACATCGACTTCGTGCTGTTCCGCGAGCGCTGGATGGTGGCCGAGAACACCTTCCGTCCGCCGTGGTATCACAAGAACATCATGTCCGAGCTGATGGGCAACATCTACGGCCAGTACGATGCGAAGCCGCAGGGGTTCGTCCCCGGGGGCATGTCGCTGCACAACATGATGTTGCCGCACGGACCGGACCGGAACGCGTTCGAAGGCGCGTCCAACGCCGACCTGAAGGCCGAGAAGCTGGACAACACCATGTCCTTCATGTTCGAGACGCGGTTCCCGCAACACCTGACCCGCTTTGCCGGTCAGGAGGCGCCGCTGCAGGACGATTACATCGACTGCTGGGACAGCCTCGAGAAGAAGTTCGACGGCACGCCCGGGAAGAAGTAGGTCTGTCCTGCGTTCGCAGCCGGACCGGGGCGCTGCCCCGGACCCCGGAGGATTTGGACCAAGAAGAAGCACGAAGAGCGGAGTTCCCATGCCCCTGATGCGCAGCTGGGTCGAGGCGGCGAATGCCCCCGACTGTGATTTCCCCCTGAACAACCTGCCCTGCGGAAGTTTCCGCAGCGAGGACGGCGAGCCGCATTGCGGTGTGGCCATCGGGGACATGATCCTCGACGTGACCCGTCTGGAGCAGGACGGGCTGATCCAGATGGAGGACGAGGAAGAAATCTTCTTCTACGGTGACTGGACGGAGTTCATGTCGCTCGGACCGGCGGCTTGGGCGGCGTTCCGGGCCACGGTCACGGAGATGCTGGCAGAAGGCGCAGCGGATGCACCGGGGCTGGTCGACTACCTCGTCCCCATGGCGGGCACCGAGATGATGATGCCTTTCACGGTCGCAGAATATACCGATTTCTACGCTGGCAAGCACCATGCCACCAACGTCGGCACCATGTTCCGGGGGCCGGAGAACGCGCTGCCGCCGAACTGGTTGTCGATCCCGGTTGGCTACAACGGGCGGGCGTCCTCGGTTGTGGTGTCGGGCACGGACGTGCGCCGCCCCTGGGGCCAGCTGAAAGCGCCGGATGCCGAATTGCCGGTTTTTGCGCCCTGCAAGCGCTTCGACCTGGAACTGGAGATGGGAGCCATCGTGGGTGTGCCGTCCGAAGGTCCGGTCACGGTGGCCGAGGCCGACGAGATGATCTTTGGCTACGTGCTTTTGAACGACTGGTCGGCGCGCGACATCCAGGCCTGGGAGTATCAACCGCTCGGGCCATTCCAGTCCAAGGCGACGGCCACGACGATCAGCCCATGGATCGTGCCAAAGGCAGCGCTGGAGCCCTTCCGCTGCGACACGCCCGCGCGTGAGCGGCCGTTGCTGGACTACCTGAAGGAACCGGGGCCCATGCTGTATGACATCGCGCTGGAGGTCGGGCTGGCCCCCGAGGGCAAGGCAGAAACGGTAATTTCGCGGACCAACTACCGCGAGATGTACTACTCCTCGGCGCAGCAGCTGGCACATCACACGACCTCTGGCTGCCCCATGTCGACCGGCGACATGCTCGGCTCCGGCACGATCTCCGGCCCGGAAAAGGCACAGCGCGGCGCGCTGCTGGAAATCACCTGGGGCGGCAAGGAGCCGGTCACGCTCGACACCGGCGAGACGCGCAGCTTCCTTGAGGACGGCGATACGCTGACCCTGCGCGGCGCTGCACTGGGGGATGGCTACCGCGTGGGCTTTGGCGCCTGCACGGGCAAGGTGCTGCCCGCGCTCGACGACCCATACAAACGCTAAGCTGTTTCTCTGCTTCGCAAATACTCAACTTTCCGCGCCAGCGAACGGGCGCGGCCGACGATAAGGAAACGCGACATGACCAAGGCCTTTGCCTCCGCCGGCGACATGGCGGAAAAGAAAATCAGCTTCACCGAAGTGGGCGAAGGCCTCTACGCCTTCACCGCCGAGGGTGATCCCAACACCGGCGTCATTATCGGCGACGACAGCGTGATGATCGTCGAGGCGCAGGCCACCCCGCGCCTTGCCCGCAAGGTCATCGACTGCGTGCGGTCGGTGACGGACAAGCCGATCAGCCACCTCGTGCTGACGCATTACCACGCGGTGCGCGTGCTGGGCGCCTCCGCCTATGGCGCGCGCGAGATCATCATGTCGGACGTCGCCGCCGCCATGGTCGAGGAGCGTGGGCAGGAGGACTGGGACAGCGAGTTCGACCGCTTCCCGCGCCTGTTCCAGGGCCACGAGGAAATCCCCGGCCTGACCCGTCCGACCACCACCTTCTCCGACCGCATGACGGTCTACCTCGGCAAACGCCGCGTCGACATCATGACGCTGGGCCGCGCGCATACCGCCGGAGACGCGGTGATCTGGGTGCCCGACCAAGAGGTCATGTTCACCGGCGATATCGTCGAATACCACTCCGCCTGCTACTGCGGCGACGGGCACTTCGGCGATTGGGAAGAGACGCTGATGAACATCGCGGCCTATGAGCCGAAGGCCATCGCACCGGGCCGCGGCGATGCGCTGGTGGGCGAGGAGATGGTGGCCAAGGCCATCGCCGCCACCGCCGACTTCGTCAACTCGACCTACAAGCCGATCGCAAAGGTCGTCGCCCGCGGCGGCACGCTGAAAGAGGCGTGGGACGCCTGCCGCGCCGAATGCGACCCGAAGTTCAAGGACTACGCGATCTACGAACACTGCCTGCCGTTCAACGTCGCCCGCGCCTATGACGAGGCCCGCGGCATCGACACCCCGCGCGTCTGGACCGCGCAGCGCGACAAGGACATGTGGGCCGCGCTGCAAGGCTGAGCGCCGAAAGGGTCTTCGACGAAGACCCTTTCCCTGTGAAGAGCTTTCGTCGAAAGCTCTTCCGCCCCGGCCTGCGCGCCGTCCCGACGGGGCTGCGCGGCAAGGCGAAAGACGTGCCAAGGGGGCGTACCCCCAGGGAGGAAACCGGGGGCGCAGCCCCCGACCGGGAGGATACCATGTCGCTGATCGACCGCTACCCGCTTGCCTTCAAGCTTTACCCCTACGAACGCGCAGCCGATCAGGATGCGGACCAGCCCGTCCGTCATCCTGTAGTCATCATGGGCGGTGGCCCCATCGGCATCGCGACGGCGCTCGACCTCGGGCTGCAGGGCATCCCCTGCGTGGTGCTCGACGATCACGAGGGCATCGGACAGGGCTCGCGCGCCATCTGCTTTGCCAAGCGTTGCCTTGAAATCGCCGACCGCTACGGCGCGGGCGAGGCCATGCTGGGCAAAGGCGTCGTCTGGAACGTCGGCAAGGTCTTTCACGACGCACGGCAGGTTTACGAATTCAACCTTTTGCCGGAGGACGGCCACAAGTTCCCCGCCTTCATCAACCTGCAACAGCCCTATTTTGAACGCTTCCTCGTCGAACGCGTCCGCGCGGCGCAGGCCGAGGGCGCACCCATCGAGATCCGGGGCAAGAACCACGTGGATTCGGTCGAGGTGCGGGACGACCACGTCTCCCTCACCGTCAACACCCCCGATGGCCCCTACACGCTCGAGGCCGACTGGCTGATCGGCTGCGACGGGGCCTCCTCGCCCCTGCGCAGGATGATGGGGCTGGATTTCGAGGGCCGCGTCTTCGAGGACAGTTTCCTCATTGCCGACATCAAGATGCTGAACGAGAGCTTCCCGACCGAACGCTGGTTCTGGTTCGAGCCGCATTTCAAATCCGGTGCGTCGACCCTGCTGCACAAGCAGCCCGACGGCGAATGGCGCATCGATTTCCAGATCGGCTGGAATGTCGACCGCAAGGAGGAGTTGAAGGAAGAGAACGTCCGCCGCCGACTCGACGCCATGCTGCCGGGGGTAGAGTACGAGATCGTCTGGACCTCGATCTACACCTTCCAGTGCCGCCGGATGAAGCAGTTCCGCCATGGACGGGTGATCTTTGCCGGCGACGCGGCGCATCAGGTCAGCCCCTTCGGCGCGCGCGGGGCCAACAGCGGGATGCAGGACGTCGACAACCTCGGGTGGAAGATGGGCCTTGTCCTGTCGGGACGGGCGCCCGAGCGCCTGCTGGACAGCTACCACGAGGAACGCGCCTTTGGTGCCGACGAGAACATCCTCAATTCCACCCGCTCCACCGACTTCATTACGCCGAAATCCAAGATTTCGCATATCTTCCGCAACGCGGTGCTGGATCTTGCGGAGCACCATGCCTTTGCCCGTCCGCTGGTCAACTCCGGCCGCCTGAGTATGCCGTGCACCTATGACGGCCTGTCCCTGACGGGTGTCGATGCCTTGCCCGGTGGTCCTGCCCGGACGCGCCCCGGATCGCCCTGCCCGGACGCCCCTGTCGGAGAGGGCTACCTGCTTGGTCAGCTCGGTGGCCGTTTCACCCTGCTGACGATCGACGCAGAGGCGCCGGATGAACTGAACCTCGATGGTATCACCGTCAGCCGTGTCGCGCTGAGCGCCTCGGACGATGCAAGCGGCGCGCTGACTGCCCGCTATCTGGGAGAGGCGACGCGCGCCGTCTACCTTGTTCGACCCGATCAGCATGTGGTGGCGCGCTGGGAACGTTTCGACGAGACCGCCTTTCACGCCGCCCTGCGTCACGCCTGCGCAAAGGACTGAGCCATGACACGGAACAGCAAGCTGAACACGCAACCCAACATCGCCGCCCCTGACGACTTCTACGCAGCGCTCATTGCGGCGCACGAGGGGCTGAGCGACGAGGACAGCGCAGCTTACAACGCGCGCTTGATCCTCTTGTTGGCCAACCATATCGGAGACCGCGAGACGCTGGAGGACGCATTGGCATTGGCCAAGGCCTAGTCAGCCTGTCGCGAGACGAAACCAAGGCACGGCCCATCCTATGAAGAGCCGTTGCGACCCTTGATGGCTCAGGCGGTTTCACGGCGGCGCGTCGCGGATCGCCCCGGACAGGTGCAGCCCCGCCTTTGCCGCAGGCCGCTTGTGGACAGTGCCGGACATTCGCAGCCGCAACGTCCTTGAAAGGCCACCGGGGGCTGGTTACAGTCCGACCTCGGGTCCGTAAGGTATTTGATTGAAATGAAGACACTTCTCACGTCATGCATTTTGCTCGCTGCGGCATTGGTCGCAGCCAATGGCCTCCTTCACGGACAATCTCTGGCTTCAGGTCCGTCTCCTTTGCAGGACGCCGTACTGTTGGCCGAGTTCCGTCCGGCCTTGCCGCCCACGGATGAACAACAAGCCCAGGTCGATCTGAAAGTGCGCCTGCAAGCCAAAGTCGCGGATGGCGAGATGTCCCAGGCCGAGGCGGTGGCGCGGTTGCGCAAGCTCGACATGCCGCGCAACAGCCTGATTACCGATCCTGCAGATGACCCGATCCTCGGTGTGCCCGCACCGACACGCGAAACCGAGGACAGCCAGCAATCGGACAACACGCGCCGGTCGATCGGGGCGTCGCGTGTGCGGGCGGGGTCCGCGACGGTCGCGTCCTGTGGCGGCGGCACCGGTTGTTCGACGTCCGAGCCACGGCGGTGAGCGCAGGAAATCAAGGCGAGATCTCGGCACACCGGCCCGAACGAGAGCGCGGCAACCGGAGCATATCCCTGAAGCGCGCGATGGCCGGCAACTGGTCGCTTCTGCTGGCCGTGCTCAGCTTTGTTTTCGGTTACACCGCCTACCTGCTGATCTGGTTGCCACAAGCGGGCAGTCCGTGGCAGGTCGTGCAATCCTCGCTCGACGGCGTGTTTTTCACCTTCAAACTGTTCGCGGGTGTCGCCCCGGTGGAGATCCGGCCGCAAGGCCCCTACGGCATCCCCGCTGCCATCCTGCTGAACATCGCACGGTTCACGGCACCGGCCACCCTGCTGTGGGCCTTCTTTTCGCGGTTCAGCGAGATATGGCGCCCGGGTTACATCCTCTGGAGGCTGCGGCGGCTGTCGCGCTTTGACCTGATTTACGGCGCCTCGCCGGTGGCCGACGCCCTGCGTGAACGCAACCATCGGCAGGATTGGTGGACCGTACAGGTGCTGCCGCCGCGCGGCGCGGATGCCAAGGCGCCGCGTGTTCTGGACAAGGCGACACGAACCATTGTTCTGAACGAAAACGACTTTCTCGCCGTGACCGCGCGGCAGAGCCTGCAGCCAAGGGCGCTTTTGCTGCTGGATCAGGATGACGGCGTCAACGTTGAGGCCTCGGCCTCGGACCTCTTTGACGGCGTGGAAACGGCGCTGCGCTTTGTCCACATCGGGGACGAACTGCTGCGGTTGACGCATGTGGCCTTCAGCGCGACGGACGACGGCACCGGCTTTCAGGCCTTCAATGCCTCGGAACTGGCGGCGCGGGTGTTCTTTCGGACGCATGACGTCTTTGCACAGCACCTCGAAGCCGGGCTTGATCGTGTCCACCTGTGCTGCCTCGGCTTTGGAGAGGACGCCCTGGCTCTGATGCTGCAATTCGTCAAGATCGGCTGGTGTCCGGGATTGGACCGGCCGCTTTTGACCGTCTTTTCGCACGAGGCCGACGAGGCGGAGCGGCTGTTCGCGCAAAGGTTCGCCGCGCTGAACGAGCTTGTCGACCTGCGTTTCGTCGACTGGACGCCGAACGCACCGTGGTTTTCAGCGCAGGAGCAGGTGCTTGCGGATGCACCGCCGAGCCTGTTCTATGTCTCGGATGCGCTGGGTCGCCACAAACGCCGGGTGACGTTGGAGGTGATGGACAGCTGCGACCGGCTGGGCTGGGAACCGCTGTATCTGTTGATGCAACCGACCGCAGAGAATGTTGGCTGGATGCGCAGGCAACTGGCGCCGGGCGGGCTTGATATCAGCTGCCTCGCCCCCTCGCCCGAGTTCTTCTCGACCGAAGCCTTGTCGGACGTGTTCGACCGCATCGCGCGCCGGTTCCACGCCGCCTATGCGGAATCGATGGGGGCACCTGCCAAGAGCCCCGAGGAAGAGCAGACCGAATGGCTGACGCTGCCGGAAAACTTCCGTGCCTCGAACCGGCGCGCCGCGGACGGGGCCAAGACAAAACTCGAAGCGATGGGAATCCGGGGCAGCGTCGAAGCGGCACTGTCGGGCAAGGTGGCCCGCCCCGACCCCGATCCGGCGCTTCTGGAGGCGCTGTCCGAGGCAGAACACAAATCGTGGTTCGCCGACCGTGTGGTCAACGGCTGGCGCCACGGCGAGACGCGGGACAACCGCCGCAAACGCCATCCGGACCTCGTTCCATACGAGATGCTGAGCGAGCAGGTGAAGGAGCTCGACCGCCAGCAGATCCAGACACTTCTTGCCATGATGGCGGACCCAGAAGACGTCCCAGAGGACGACCGCCCTCCCCTGCCCAAGTCCGACAACGCGATGTCCGGGAAACCTCTGCCGTGACAGGTTCGAAACCCACACCCGCCGACCGGGACGACAGCAAGACAAAGGTCTTCGTTTCCTATGCAAGGCTGGACCGCCTTTGGGTTGAACGCATTTGCACCGGGCTTGCGGAATTCCCGAACCTGCGGGTCTTTCGCGACACAGAGGACATCTTGCCGACAGAGGAATGGAAGCCCCGGCTGGAGCTTCTGATCCGCGAGTCCGACGTGTTCCTCTTTGCGATCAGCCCGGCGTCGCTGGCATCGGACGTCTGCGCATGGGAACTGTCGCTGGCCAACGAGCTGAACAAACGCATCATCCCGATCGTCATCAATCAGGTCGATCCGCAATCGGTGCCGGAAACGCTGGCCAAGCTGAATTACATTTTCCTGACGCCGGAAGACGACTTCCAGCGCAGTCTGGAGCGGGTTCGGGACGGGGCGAACCTCGACATCGCGTGGGTGCGTGAACACACCCGTCTGGCAGAGATGGCGGACCGCTGGCACAAGGCCGCGCGGCTGGGTGCGCAGCCGCTGCGGGGTCAGGATCTGGAACACGCGGAGCTCTGGCTTCTTGAACAACCGGCGACGGCACCGCGCCCGACCGATCTGCAACGGCAGTTCATTTTCGAGAGCCGCCGCGCGTCGAACCGGCAGCAGCGGCTGCTGGCCGGTGCCTCGGTCGCGGCCCTGCTGGTCGTTGCCGCCCTTGGCAGTTTTGCCTGGGTGCAAAGGGGCATCGCGCTGCGGGCACAGGCGCAATCCGAAAAGGCGCTGCGCACCGCGGTCACGGTGGCCGACTCGATGTCCTACGGCATCGTCGAAAGCTTTCAGGACTATGCGTTGCCGCTGGCGGTGCGCGAGGCGATCCTCTCGGAGGTGGAAACGCTGCAGACCGCGCTGGCCGAGGGCTTTGCCGAAGACGACGAATTGCGCGGACGCACGGCGGTGCGGCTGACGATGCAAGGCGATGTGCGCCGGTCCCAGGGCGATATGGATGCCGCCCAGACAGCCTATGCCGAAGCGCTTGCCATCGCCTCTGCGCTTGTGGCCTCTGACCCGACAAACCAGACCTACCAGCGCGACGAGGCCCTTGCGCTGGACCGGCTGGCGACGATTGCCGAGACTCGGGGTGACCTCGACACGGCGCGCGACAATTACGCCCAAAGCCTGGCCGGTTGGCGCAAGCTGTCCAGCCTCAACCCCGGCGATGTGCGGTGGCGGCGCGGCATGTCGGCGGCGCTCGACCGGCTTGGCGCATTGCAACAGCGGACCGGCGACCTTTCGGGCGCACGCTCCACCTACGAAGAGACCGTCGCGCTGAGCCGCGCCTCTGTCCGCCGCGAGCCGGAGTCGATTGACACGCGCCACGATCTTGCGGTGTCGCTGGGCCTGTACGGCGGGCTGCTGGAAGAACTTGGCGATCTCGACGGTGCAAAGAGCGCCTATGCCGAAAGCCTCGATCTGACCATGGCTCTGACCGCGGACGCCCCCAGCAACACGGAATTGCAGCGCGGCTTGCTGGTGTCGCTCGATCAACTTGGCGGCATCGCCGAGGCACAGGGCGATCTGGCGGGCGCCCGGGACGCCTATGTTCAGGGCCTGACCATCAATCGCCGCCTGCTGCAAAGCGACCCCGGCAACCTCGAATGGCAAAGGGACCTCGCCGTGTCGCTGGCACGGCTCGGCGACGTCAACCGGGGCCTTGGAGATCTGTCCCAGGCGCAAGCCTACTACGAGGAGAGCGTCTCAATCGTGCGGGCGCTTCTGGTGTCGGAGCCGGACACGGTGCAATTGCAGCGCGACCTGTCCAGCTGGCTCAATCGACTGGGCGAGGTTCAGGGCGCGACTGGTGCTCTGGAGGCGGCGAATGCCACGCTGGCCGAGGCTCTGGAGATCAACCGCCGCATCGCCGCCCGCGATGCCGCCAATATTGATTGGCAGCGAGACCTTGCCCGTTCCATGGAAAATCTCGCCGACGTGCAACAGCGGCTGGGGCGCACGGACGAGGCGCGCGCTCAGCTTGACGCGGCGCTCGATCTGCGGACGTCGATCCTTGCCGGAGACCCGGACAGCACCAGCCGGCAACGTGACCTCGCCGTCACGCTTGGTCGCATGGGCGACCTGCTGCGGTCCATGGCCGATATCGACGCCGCGCGGACGGTCTTTGCCCGTCAACTGGAGATCACGCGCACGCTTGCGGAGGCCAATCCGGGCAATACCCTGTGGCAACGCGACCTTGCCATCGCCCTGAACAAGGCCGGCGACCTTGCGTTTGCCTCTGACGATCTGGACGCGGCGGCGGAACACTTCGAACGCAGCCTGGCGATCCGCCAAGAGCTTTCGGAGCTGGATCCGCAAAACACGATCTGGACGCGCGACGTGTCGGTGGCGCTGAACGCGCTCGGAGATATCCGGCAGGAGATGGGAGAGACCGAGGCCGCGCTGGCCGCCTTCCGGCGTGGACTGACCCTGCGCGAAGACCTCGTCGCGCTCGATCCTTCGAATGCGGACTGGCAACGCGATCTGGCGGCATCTCTGGAACGGGTCGGTGCCGCGTTGCAGTCGATGAGCGACGGCACCGGGGCCCTCGATGCGGCGCAGCGCGCCCTGAACGTGCGGCTGGCGCTGGTGCAACTGGCACCGGACAACCTGCGCTGGCAACACGAGCTTGCCTTGGCGCATGATCGCATCGCTGTTCTGGCCGCAGAAGCGGACAACCCGACGGCAGCCCGCGATGCCCGCGCCGAGAGTGTTGCCATCCGGGAACGACTGCAGGCCGCAGACCCGGATAACCCTGTGCGGCGACGCGATCTGGCGGCCGCTTATTCGAGTTACGCCACCTCCCTTCTGCGTCTGGACACAACCGACCTGGCGCTTTCTGCGTTCGAAGCCGAGCTGGAGCAGCGGCGCGCCCTCGCTGCGGCTGATCCATCGGATGAGGCGGCGCAAACCGCGTTGCAATCGGCGCTGCTGCGGATCGGGCGCACGATGGGACTGAGCGGCGACAAGGTCACCGCAGCGCGGATGCTGGACGAGGCAGAGGACACCGCACGCAGCGTTTCCGACCCCGAGGCACTGGCATCGGTGCAGATGACGGCCAGCAGCGCGCGCGTGGCCTATGGCGATTTCGAGGGGGCGCTGGACGTCCTCTTTGATCTGGTGGATCGCCTGCGCACTAGCGGCGATGATGACGCGCGTGACCTGATTGCCGGACTGTCGCGCCTTGCCGCCGTCCAGTTGGCGCTCGACGATGTCGAGGCCGCGCGTGCCGCATTGGCCGAGGCAGAGGCCCTCGCCCGCGCGGCCACCGGAAGCGATACAGTCAGCGATGCGGGCGACATCACCGGCAAGCGCGATCTGGTGGCGATCCTGACCGACAGTGCCCAACTGGAGGGAACGCGCGGCGACCTCTCGAAAGCCTTCTCGCTGTATGGTGAGGCCGCCACCCTGGCCAAGCAGGTTCGCGAGGAAGGTTCCGCCGAGGCATACCCCGATGCAATGCTGGCGGAGCTGCTGGGGCAACGCGCCACCTATGGCGTCCTGATCGGACGTGACGCGGAGGCAGAAGCCGCCGCTGCAGAGGCCATTGCATTGCAGCCGGATGCAGACTGGATCCAACGCGCGCGGGCACATGCGCTGGCCTTTCTTGGACGTGACGAGGAAGCCCGCGCTCTGTACCGCGCCCTCGTCGCCGATCCCGGCACGCGGGCATCCTTGCTGAACGACTTCGATGCCTTCGACTTCATGGGCCGCAGTGCGCCGCTGATTGCGGAATTCCGCGGCGAGTTCGGGCAATGAACCGCGCCCTCCTCCGGGCGTGACCCCGGCGTTCGCAACCTGGCAACGAAAAGGAAGACGACATGAGTTTACGCGACAGGGACCGCCGGTTCTTTGTATCCCTGACACAGGTCTGCCTGCTCGTCACCGCAGCGTTGGGGTTCGCCGGATACCTCCTGCTTGCGCCCTTTGACACCGCTCAGGGGCCGGGCCACGTTGCCCTGCTTGTCTCCGATGCGGCCTATTCGACCGCCAGGCTCTTCATCCTCGAAGGACCGGAGGACCTCGCCACCCAAGGCAGTACGCTTGCGGTCTGGATGGTCGGCGTGGCGCGCCTGCTGGCTCCATTGGCACTGGCTGGCTACGCCGTGACCCTGTCCGAACGGCTTTGGCGTCCAATCGTGACAGCGATTCAGGCGAGACAGCTGAAGGACCATACGGTGATTGTCGGCTGGGACACCTACGCCATTGAACTGGCGCGCGATCTGCGGGCCGAGGGCGCGCCCATGGCCATCATGTTGCCGCCCGGCGAAGATGCTGCAAGGGTCCGGCGGCTGCTGGGACGCGGCACAATTGTGATGACAGGGGACATCTACGAGCGCCGCAGCTGGCAGAACATCCGCATGATGGCGGCGCGGGCCATTGTCGTCTTTGCCTCCGACCTCGAACTGTTGCGCATCGTCGAAACCTTCCGCGGCTTTGAACCGACACGCCTTGACCGCGACATCGACCCCGGGACACCGACCCGCGTCTTCCTGCGCGTGACCAGCCGCCGCCTGAAACGCCAGTTGATCGTGCGTCAGGGGTTGTTCGCCTCGTCCCGGCGTTTCCGTTTCGAACCCTTCAACGTCGAAGAGCTGGCCGCGCGGACCTTTTTCCACGAGCGCCATCTGTTTCTCGATGCCATTCGCGCCGGGCACGAAAGGCTGCACTGGGTGTTCCTCGGCTGGAGCGACTCGCTTTCGGCCCTGTCGGAGCAATTGGTGAAGGTCTCGCCCGTGCCCGGCCTGTTGCCCCCCCGGCTCACGGTCTTTTCCCGCGAACCGGATCGCACAAACGCGCAGATCGGCGACCTGCTTGGCCCGGTCCGGGACTACATCGACTGGACGGTGTGCGATTGGCGTCCCGGCGCGACCCTCCCCCCGATGGAGCAGCTCCGGACCCTGTCCGAGAGCACGCCTCTGACGGGCGTTTTCCTCGCCTCCGGCGATTCCGGCGACCTGACGCGGTCGCTGACACTGGAAAGCGCGATGGATCAGGGCCGCGTGACGCGGGCGCCGATCTGGATCGAACGCGCCCATGAAACCGAAGTGGCCGAGACCCTGCTGCGTGCCGGTGTCGAAAGCGCACCGCGCCGACCCGTCCTGACCGCGACGATGCTGCTGGGCAGCCTCGACCGTGCCGCCCGCGCCTTTCACGAGGCCTACACGGCCTACGCGAAACAGAGCGCGCCGTGGGAGGACCTCGACGAGACCTTTCGCAACGCCAACCGGCGAGCAGCCGATCACAGCAAGACAAAGCTGGAGGCGCTTGGCCTGTCGGGCAAACTCAACGATGGTCCGCGCGCAGGTGATCTGGAGGCCCTGGTCCGAGACAACCTCGAACCGCTTGCCCGCGCGGAACATGACTCCTGGAGCATCGACCGGTTGATGGGCGGTTGGCGCTACGGCCCCGATCGCGACGATACCGCCCGCCTGCATCCAAGCCTCGTTCCATACGACGACCTTGATGGCTACCAGAAGGACCTCGACCGCTGGCAGGTGCAACAACTGCCGAACGTCGTTGCCGCCAGTGGACCTTGAATATGACCCGTGGATCGTTCCGGGTTCCAAGGACTGGTGAAACACGGCTCGCCTGCAGCTCCACTGCGGATCGGTGCAGCCGGTTGCCATCCATCGACGTCATCACGGTACTGGCGCCTCGTCAGAGCGGAAAAAGCAGGGCTCTCGGACGTCGAGGCCTTTCTCCTGGCTCGGACCGGCACATTTGACCGATGCAATGCCCCACCACCGTGTTGCTGAATGGCCTTGCCGGCACGTGACAAGAGCAATGCCGTTTGCACTGTCCCAAAGGGCCGGCGCGTGATGCCGATTGGCGGCAGGCAGTTTTGAGGACTACCTGCCGGAGGGGCATCAGATCAGGCTCTTGGCCTTTGCGACCACCGCGTCTGCGGTGATGCCGTACTCGGAATACAGCCGTTCCGCCGGGGCGGAGGCCCCAAAGCCCGGCATGCCGATCACATTGTCCTCGGTCCCGGTGTAGCGCGCCAGCCAAAGGCGCTGGCCGCCTCGACCGCCAGCCGGGGCGCGCTGCCCAGCACCTCGGCGCGATACTCGGCGGTCTGGCGGTCGAAGACCGACCAACAGGGCATCGACACATCGGCGACACTCACACCCCCGGCGTGCAACGCCTCTGCCGCCTCGACCGCCAACGCGACCTCGGTTCCCGTCGCCAGCAGAGTCACGTCGCGGCCTTCGCCAAATTGGCGGATCACGTAAGCGCCCCGTTCCGACAGATTTTCGCTGTGGCTGCGCAGTTGCGGCACGCCCTGACGGGACAGCGCCAGCAGTGCCGGGCGGTTTGGCGTGCGCAGGGCAACATCCCAAGCCTCCAGCGTCTCGACCGCATCGGCGGGCCGCCAGACATCGAGGTTGGGGATAGCCCGCAGCGAGGCGAGGTGTTCGACCGGCTGGTGTGTCGGCCCGTCCTCGCCCCGCCCGATGCTGTCATGGGTCATGACATAGGTCACCCCCAGCCCCATCAGCGCCGACAGCCGGATCGCGTTGCGCGCATAATCCGAGAACACGAGGAACGTGCCGCCATAAGGGCGGAAGCCGCCATGCAGCGCCAGACCGTTCATCGCCGCCGCCATGCCGAATTCGCGCACGCCGTAGCCGATGTAACGTCCCGGCGCGTCCTTCGTGAACAGCGTATCGACCGCCGCGACGCGCGTCAGGTTCGAGCCCGTCAGGTCGGCGCTGCCGCCGATCATCGAGGGCACCGCCGCCGTCAGCGTCTCCAGCGCGATCTGGCTGGCGCGGCGGGTGGCGACCGCCTGCGGCTTGGCGAACAGCGCGGCGCGGGCCTGCGCGACCGCTGCTGCGTAACCCTCGGGCTAGGCGCCGCTGAGACGCGCCTCGAACGCCTCCCGCTGGTCTGAGGCCGCCAGCCGCGCCTCCCTCGCCTCCGACCCGCGCGCGCCGATCTCGTGCCATTCCAGCGCCAGCTCCGCCGGGATCTCGAACGGCGCATGGGACCAGCCCAAAGCCTCTTTCGCCAGCCGCCCCTCCTCGGCCCCCAAGGGCGATCCATGCGCCTTCGCCGTGCCCGCCCGGTTGGGCGAGCCGAGGCCGATCACCGTCTTCATCTCGATCAGCGAGGGGCGCGTGGTCTCTGCCACAGCCTCCGCCATGGCGCGGTCCAGCGCCTCGTGGTCGTGGCCGTCGCAGGTAACGACATGCCAGCCGCAGGCCTCCAGCCGCTTCGGCACATCCTCGGAGAAGCTGACCGACGTGGCCCCGTCGATGGTGATCGCGTTGTCATCGTACAGCACGTTCAGCTTGCCCAGACCCAGATGCCCGGCAAGGCTGATCGCCTCCTGCCCGATGCCCTCCTGCAGACAGCCGTCGCCCAGCATCACCCATGTCCGGTGATCCACCAGCCCGGGGAACTCCGCCGCCAGCGCGCGTTCGGCCAGCGCCATGCCGACGGCGGTGGCGATGCCCTGCCCCAGCGGGCCGGTCGTCGTCTCCACCCCTTGGCATGGCCCCACTCGGGATGCCCCGCCGTGATCGCGCCCCATTGGCGGAAGTTGCGGATCTGCTCGATCGTCATGTCCTCGTAACCGGCCACGTGCAGCAGACCATAAAGCAGCATCGACGCATGGCCGTTCGACAATACGAACCGGTCCCGGTCAGGCCAGTCGGGCGCGGAGGCGTCGAACTTCAGGTGCCGCTGGAACAGCACGGTGGCCGCGTCGGCCATGCCCATCGGCGCGCCGGGATGGCCGGAATCGGCGGCATTCACCGCGTCGATGGCCAGCGCGCGCAGGCAATTGGCCAGCGCAAAGGTCTGCGGGTCGCGCGCGGCGATGGCCAGCGGGGTGGTCAGGTCGAGCATGGGGGTCTCCTCGGGTTTCCGATGTGAGAGGTAACATACTCGATTCACAAAATCACACGAAATTTGTTGATTTGTGATTTTGTGATGATAACGCTGGCGAAGATCACAGGGAGGAACAGCCGCCATGACCGAATCCTTCGTCGGCACCAGCTGGAAGATGAACAAGACGCTGGCCGAGGCGCGCATATGGGCCGAGGGGCCGGCGGGGTCGGCGCTCGACCCGCGCATCCAGTCCTTCGTCATCCCGCCCTTCACCGCCGTCCGCGAGGTGGCGGGCCTGCTGGCCGACGGCCCGGCCCTCGTCGGCGCGCAAAACATGCACTGGGCCGAGAGCGGCGCATGGACCGGCGAAGTATCTGCCCCCATGCTGGTCGATTGCGGTCTCGATATCGTCGAACTGGGCCACTCCGAACGCCGCGCGCATTTCGGCGAGACCAACGAAACCGTCGGTCTGAAGGTCGAAAGCGCCGTGCGTCACGGCCTTATCCCGCTGATCTGCATTGGGGAATCGCTGGATGACCGCAACGCTGGCCGCGCGACCGAGGTGTTGGACCACGAGGTGCGCTCTGCACTCGGCCGCCTGCAGGGCGCGCAGAAGGACGCGCCGATCTGGCTCGCCTACGAACCCGTCTGGGCCATCGGCGAACACGGCATCCCCGCCTCTGCCGACTATGCCGACGCCCGTCAGGCGGAAATCATCGCCGTGGCCGAGGACGTGCTCGGGTGGAAGATCCCCTGCCTCTACGGCGGCTCCGTCAACGCGGAGAACTGTGCCGAGCTGATCGCCTGCCCGCATGTCGACGGCCTCTTCATCGGCCGGTCTGCGTGGCAGATCGACGGCTACCTCGACATCCTGTCCCGCGTTTCACGCGCCCTGGACAAAATGTGATAAATCACAAAATCCCCGGAGGATATAACATGAAGATCGCAGTAGCCGGTGACAGCGCCGGTGGATCCCTCGCCAAGACCCTCGCAGAGTACCTGTCGCAGAACCCCGCCTACAGCGTGACCGAGTGTTCGCGCACCGAAGCCGGACCGGATGCCTTCTACGCCGACCTCAGCGACCGCGTGGCCAATGCGGTCAAGGATGGCACATACGACAAGGCAATCCTGATCTGCGGCACCGGTATCGGCGTCTGCCTTGCTGCCAACAAGGTGCCGGGCATCCGCGCTGCGCAGACCCATGACACGTACTCGGCGGGCCAGGCCGCGACCTCGAACAACGCGCAGATCATCACCATGGGTGCGCGCGTGATTGGGGCAGAACTGTCCAAGGATATCGTCGACGCTTTCCTGACCGCCGCCTTCGACCCCGAAGGCAAATCGGCGGGCAATGTGAACGCCATCAACGCGGTCGATGCGAAATATCACGCGGCCTCCTCGCTGGCGTGATACCCGGTGGCGCGACGGGCTCCTCCTCCGCCCGTCGCGCCATGAACGGAGCCCGATATGCTGACCCTGCCCCACGACACCCTGTGCCACGCCCCGATCCTGCCCGCCTGCCTGCCCGAAGACGGCGTCGGGCGGATCATCGCGGCGCTGGCCCATGCCATGCCCGCCATCGCCGCCCGTCTGGCGGCGGGCAAGCTGCCGGGCGATCCGGCGGCGCTAGTCGGCACGAATGACAGCGGCGACGCGCAGAAGGCGCTGGACGTGGGCGCGCATGACCACGTTCTGGCCGAACTGCGCGGATGCGGCGTGCGGCACATGCTGTCGGAAGAGGCCGAGAAGGTCGAAACGCTCGACCCCTCCGGCGTCTACGACATCGCCATCGACCCGATCGACGGGTCGGGGTCGATCGGCATCGGCGCGCCCCTGGGGATGCTCTTTGTCCTCTACCCCACCGGCCCCGCCGACTTCGCCCGCCCCGGCAGCGAAGCCGTCGCGGCGGGATACGCCTCCTTCGGCCACAGCCTCGATTTCGGCTATTCGCTGGGCGACGGCATCCAGATCTTCACCTTCGACGGGCAGGATTTCCGCGAGGCGCGGCGCGATCTGCGGATGAAGCCCACCGCCTCGACCATCGCCTACAATGCGTCGAACGAACGCTTCTGGCCCGAAGGGTTGCAGGCCTGGGCGCGCGACCTGCGGCTGGGCAAGGACGGCCCGCGCGGGCGCGATTTCAACATGCGCTGGCTGGCGGCGGCGGTGGGCGAGCTGCACCGCATCATCCTGACCGGCGGCGCGTTCCTTTACCCCGCCGACCGCCGCAAGGGCTATGAAAACGGCCGCCTGCGGCTGGCCTACGAGGCGGTGCCGATGGCCTTCCTCATGGAAGCCGCTGGCGGCAAGGCCACCGACGGCACCCGCCGCATCCTCGACCTGATCCCCTCCGACCCGCATGAGAACGTCGCCCTGGTGTTTGGCGCGGCGGACGAGGTCGACACCATCGCGAGATACCTACAGGAGACCTGAATGGCCCGTATCACCCTGCGCCAGTTGCTGGACCACGCCGCCGAACACGGCTACGCCGTGCCCGCCTTCAACATCTCCAACATGGAGATGGGGCTGGCGATCCTGGGCGCCGCCCGCGAGGCCCATGCGCCGGTCATCCTCGCCGCCTCGCGCGGGGCGCGCAGCTACGCAGGGGACAAGCTGCTGGCGCGGCTGATCGACGGGCTGGTCGAGACCTTCCCCGAGGTGCCGGTCTGCATGCACCTGGATCACGGGAACAATCTCGCGACCTGCGCCACGGCGATCCAGCACGGGTTCACCTCCGTGATGATGGACGGCTCGCTGAAGGAAGACGGCACCACCCCCGCCGATTACGCCTACAACATGGAAATCACCCGCCGCGTGACCGAGATGGCCCATGCCTGCGGCGTCTCCGTCGAGGGGGAGCTGGGTGTTCTGGGCTCGCTGGAAACCGGGATGGGCGATCAGGAAGACGGCCACGGCGCGACGGAACGGCTGTCCGAAGACCAGCTTCTGACCGACCCCGCCGAGGCGGAACGGTTCGTGAAGGACACCGGCGTCGATGCACTGGCCATCGCCATGGGCACCTCGCACGGGGCGTACAAGTTCACCCGCAAGCCCGACGGCGCGATCCTCGCCATGAACGTGATCGAGGAGATCAACCGCCGCCTGCCGAACACGCATCTGGTGATGCACGGATCGTCGTCCGTGCCGGAGGATCTGCAACAGGTCATCAACAGCTATGGCGGCGACATCCGCCCGACCTGGGGCGTGCCGGTGGAAGAGATCCAGCGCGGCATCCGCTCCGGCGTGCGCAAGGTCAACATCGACACCGACAACCGCATGGCGATGTCTGCGGGCGTGCGCCGCGTGCTGGTGGAGAACACCGGCGAGTTCGACCCGCGCAAGTATCTGAAGGAAGGCATGGGGCTGATGAAAGATCTCTGCCGCGCCCGGTTCGAGGCGTTTGGCACGGCGGGTCACGCCGATGGCATCGTGCCGGTGGCGCTGGAGGCGATGGCGGGGCGCTATTGACGGATGGGGAGAGGGGCGCTGCCCCTCGGCCTGCGGCCTCACACCGGAGGTATTTGGACCAAGAAGAAGCAGCAGGGGCGCGCGTTTTGCTCAGTAGTGATAGCGGCATTGGGCGATTTCGAGCTGCTGGGCCGGACCCTCGCCCCGGACGCGGTAGACGAGGCGGTGCTCGGCAGTGATGCGGCGGGACCAGAAACCGCTGAGGTCGCCCTTCAGCGGTTCGGGTTTTCCCGCCCCTGTATAAGGGTGCCGCATACATTCCTCGATGAGGCGGTTGAGTTTCTTCAGGCCTTTGCGGTCCTGCTCCTGCCAATGGAGGTGGTCAGTCCACCCGCGGTTTGAGAACACCAGTCTCATGGTCGATCTCCACCTCTATTCCGCCACCGGCGTCCAGTTCCGCAATCGCCTCCCGCAGGCGGGCGGCGTTTTTCGGCGAGGAGAGCAGGTAGAGCGTGGTCTGGATGGCGTCCCATTCCTCCTGCGCGACCATCACAACGCCCTCGCGGCCCGTGCGGGTGATCGCCAGTTCCTCGCGGTCCTCGACGACGCGGTCCATCGCCTTGGCCAGCCCGTTGCGGGCGTCGGTATATGTCATGACCTGCATGCATGCCTCGTGGATGTAGTATCGTCGCTTGATCCGCAAGAGATATGTACAGAATTCTGATCATATCAAGTGTTTTGTATGATAAATCGTACATTTCTATATAGATGCGAAAAGGGGGCCGCGCTGGCCCCCTCCCCTGTTTCCTGTAGATCAGATTACTGCGACAGGGTGAACGGGCCGGTGTACTTGTCCGCGCTCGAGGCGTCGATCAGCATGCAGTCGAACAGCTGCTTCTCTTCCGCCACCTTTAGCTCGCCGGTGTTGATGAAGTGGTCCGCCTGGCGCACCGCTTCCTCGGCGAAGATCGCGACCGGCTGCAGCACGGTGTAGGTCAGTTCACCCGCCTTCACCGCGTCGACCGAGTCCGGCGAGCCGTCGAAGCCGCCGACGACCATGCCGTCCAGCTTGCCTGCCTCCTTCAGCGCGGCAATCGCCCCCAGCGCCATCTCGTCATTGCCGGAGATCACGCCCTTCACGTCCGGATTGGCCTGCAGCATCGACTGCATCTTGGTGTAGCCCTGCGTGCGGTCCCAGTTGGCCACTTCCTGCGCCTTCTTGTCGAGATCCGGGTATTGCGACAGCACGGTCTCGAAGCCGTTGGAGCGGGTCTGGGCGTTGTTGTCGGACGGTGCGCCGAAGAGTTCGACGAATGACCCTTCGCCGCCGATCGCCTCGACCCAGGCCATAGCACCGAGCGCCGCGCCCTGTGCGTTGTTCGACACCAGCTGCGCCTTGGCCAGACCGCTCTCGTTGATCTCGGCGTTGACGATGAAGACGGGGATGCCCGCATCGACAGCCTTCTTAACCGCGCCGATGGAGCCGTCGGCGTTGGCGGGGCCGAGGATGATCGCCTTCGCTTGGTTGGTGATCGCGGTGTCGATCAGGGTCGATTCCGTGTTGGTGTCGCCCTTGTGCGCCGCCACGGCGGCCTCGTAGCCCAGTTCCTCGGCGGTGGCCTTGGCGACTTCGCCCTCGGTGAACCAGTAAGGGTTGGCCGGGTCGTTCACGATGATGGAGATCAGGCCCTCGGCCCAGGCCGAGCCCGCCATAAGCGGCAGGGTTGCGACGGCGGCAAGAAGGGCGCGCTTGGTCAGTTTCATGGATAGTTCCTCCCTTTGGGTTTGGTTGTGCCCGGGTTTCGCGGGCGGCTTTTCCCCGTCCGGGGGCCTGTACGACCCCCGGTCCAGATGAAATTCTTCTAGGATTGTCAGCGCTTGGCGCGTCCGTATTGCAGGCTGTTCAGCAGCACCGCCAAGACGATCACCGCCCCGGTGAACACGGTCTGCCAGTAGGCCGAGACGCCGATGATGACGAGGCCGTCCGACAGAAAGCCGATCACGAAGGCCCCCAGCATGGTCCCCCGCACCGTGCCGCGCCCGCCGGTCAGGGCCGCGCCGCCGATCACCACTGCCGCGATGGCGGTCAGTTCGTAGGTCGTGCCCGCCTTCGGCCCCGCCGAGGTCAGCTGCGAGGACAGCACCAGCCCGGCGATGGCGGCGCAGATGCCCGACAGCACGTAGACCGCGATCTGCACCTTGCGGGTCGGCACGCCCGACAGTTCCGCCGCCCGCTCGTTGCCGCCCGAGGCGTAGAGCCAGCGGCCGAAGGCGGTGCGCGACAGGGTGACGCCCACGGTGACGGCGACGACCGCCAGCACGATCACCCCAATGGGCACGCCGCCGATGCGGTTGAAGCCCAGCCAGTCGAAGCCCATGTTCCCCAGCGCCTCGGAGCCGGAAAGGTTGTTGTAGGTCAACCCGTTGGTCATCAGCAGCGCCACGCCGCGGGCGACGTAAAGCATCCCCAGCGTCGCGACGAAGGCCGGCACCCGGAAGAAGGCGATCAGCACGCCGTTCACCGCGCCCACCGCCGCGCCAAGGCACAGCGTCAGCACCACCACCGCCCAGACCGGCGGATAAAGGATCACGCCCGCCGCAGGCAGTTCCACCCCCTGCATCAGCGCGCCCGCCACGACCCCGGACAGTCCCAGCGTCGATCCCACCGACAGGTCGATGCCGCCGTTCAGGATCACCAGCAGCATCCCGATGGCCAGCAACCCGAAGATCGCCACATGCGACGACATGATGAGGAAGTTGCCCACCGAGAAGTAGACCGGCGACAGGATCGAGAACACGATGATGATCGCCACGAGCGCAAAGAACGCGCGCCCTTCCAGCAGGATGCGACCGATGTTGAGGCCGCTGGACGCCGTGCGCCCGGATGTGATGTCCGCCATGGTGATCCCTCCCTTAATGGTGCATGGCTTCGCCGGAGGCGGCCATGATTTGTTCCTTGCTCACGGTGTGATCGAGTTCCGCCGCGATCCGGCCGCGCCGCATGACCACGATGCGATGCGCCACCGACAGGCATTCGCCGACCTCCGAGGTGGTGTAGACCACCGCGAGGCCCCGCTCGGCCGCCTGCCGCACCAGCAGCTTGAACACCTCGGCCTTTGCGCCGACGTCGATGCCGCGCGACGGCTCGTCCAGCAGGATCACGTCCGGGTGGGTCGCCAGCATCTTACCGATCACCACCTTCTGCTGGTTGCCGCCCGAGAGCGACCCGATCATCGCGCCGCCGCCGTCGGTCTTCACCGTCACTTCGCGGATGCTGTCGTCGATGACCTTCTGTTCATCCTTCGACGAGGTGAACAGCCGTTTGGTAGAGGCCCCGATGGAGGCCAGCGATAGGTTCTGCCCCACGGTCATGGTCTGCACCAGCCCGTCGCGCTGCCGGTCTTCCGGCACCAGCACCAACCCGGCGTCGATCCGCTGGGCAATCGACAGGCCCGACCCATCGGACCCGCGCAGCTTCACCGCGCCACCCGTGGCGCGCAGCCGACCCGCCACGCATTCCATCAGCTCGGTCCGCCCCGCGCCCATCAGCCCGTAGATGCAGACGATCTCTCCGGCCTTTACCGACAGGCTCAGGTGGTCCACCACGTTGCCCTGCCCCGACTTGTCCGGCACGCAAAGGTCGACCACCTCCAGCGCCGCCGCACCCATCCGGGACTCGGGCGGCGAGCCGAGGTCGAAATTCTCGCCCACCATGTTGCGCACGATCCATTCCAGGTCGATCTCCGACCTTGGCGCCCAGGCGGTCATGGTGCCGTCGCGCAGCACCACCGCGTGATGCGTCACGGTCAGCGCCTCCTCCAGATGGTGCGAGATGTAGACGATGCTCACGCCCTTCGCGGTCAGGTCGCGGATGACCTCGGACAGCACGTCAACCTCGGGCGCCGACAGGGCAGAGGTCGGCTCGTCCATGATCAGGATGCGCGAGCGCGCCTGCAAGGCCCGCGCGATCTCGACGATCTGCTGCTGGCCCAGCCGCAATTCGCCCACCGGGGTCAAAGGATCGATGCCCTCCTCCAGTTCCGCCATCAGGGCGCGGGTCACGCGCTCTTCCTCGGCGAAATCCACCCCCATCGGCCCGCGCAACTCGCGCCCCATGAAGATGTTGTCCCGCACGTTCAGGTTCGGGGCCAGCGCCAGTTCCTGATGGATGATCGAAATGCCCCGCGCCAGCGCGTCGGTGGCATTGGCAAAGACCACCGGCTGCCCGTCGAGGATGATCTTGCCATGGGTCGGCGTGACGATGCCCGAGAGGATCTTCATCAGCGTCGACTTGCCCGCGCCGTTCTCGCCGAACAGCGTCGTGACCTGCCCGCGATGGATGTCGAAGTTCACACCCTTCAGCGCCTGCACTGCGCCGTAATGTTTCGCCACGTCGCGGGCGGACATGACGACTTCGCCCGTCGTCCCCGCCACGATTGCCCCCTGCGCGGTCATTGCACGGTCACCGCGACCGGAGTCACCAGCCACATCTTCGGGCTGATCAGCTTGAACACGCCGGTGACGGTCATCGTCTTGCCGGGCAGGCTGGCCTGATCCAGCCCGTCCAGCACCTCGGCCTTCATCGCGCGGTTCAGACCGCTGCCCGCATCCTGGAATTCGATCTGGTTCTTGAACTGGCCAAAGGCGATGTCGCCGGGCGCGTCGCGCGGGTCGGTGCCGTTGATCGCGGGGCCGGTCTGGACGCGGATGCGCACGCCGGGGGCCTCGGGAACCACCACGTCAAAGATCCCACCCTTACCTTCGCCCACCACGCCGCTGAACGTCACCGGGATCACCGGCATCATACCGCCCGAGCCGTATTTCTCGCCCGCCGCGACCTTGTCGGCCTCCAGCGCGGCGACCAGTTCGGCCACGGGCACGGCCTTGTCCATGACAAAGGACCGGACGCGGGGAAAGGTCTCGGCCCCGTAGGCGTCTGGGGAAAAGGCCGCCACGCGGGCGTCCTGCTCGGACCCGATGCGCACCACCGTGGTGTCCAGCGCCATCACCACCAGCACCGCCAGTGCAGCGCCGCCGCCAATCAGGGCGCGCTTCGACAGGCGGGGCTTGTGGATCACCCCCGTCTTGATGGTTTCTGTCGCCGTCATGGCCATCCTCCCTCACTCCCCGTCGATCGGGCCGCCTGCTTCCCTGTGGGAGGCATGCATTAACCCTGTCCGCACAACGCTCTCCCGGCCCGAAAACGGACCTGTTAACACCGTGCAAAGACACGCGGTCAGCGTCTGGGCGCCGATGTGGTTCGGCACCCGTCCTCCCTTCGATTCGCCGGCCCGGCTCTTGTGTCGCAGGCCGCCTGTCAGGCCGGAAACTCTTGTTTGGCTTGGGGTTTGCCCTCCTGACGCCCCGGCCTGGCTTCCGATCCGCTGGAGTTACCTTAACTGCAATTTATTTCTATTGAAGAAAAAAATTACACTGGACGTCGAGGTATCCTCCGATATGCTTTTCCCAAGCCGCCGGGTCACGCCCGGCGTCCGCCCCGTGGCCGGAGGAGCCTAGGGGCGCGTGACAAACAAGGGAGGACGTCGCATGGCCCATGGCCTAAGCGCGCCTTGTCACGCCCCGCGCGGGGTGCGGCATGGCTGAACGCGACATCATCATCGGCATCGACGCGGGCACCTCGGTCATCAAGGCCGTGGCCTTCACCCTGACGGGCGCGCAGCTGGGCACCTCGGCGGTGCTGAACCGCTACGAGACCACGCCCGACGGCGCGGCGACGCAGGACATGGACCGCACCTGGGCCGATTGCGCGCAGGCCCTGCGCGGCCTGCATGACAGGGTCGACGGGCTGGCGGCGCGTGTGGCGGCGCTCGCCGTCACCGGACCGGGCGACGGCACCTGGCTGGTGGGCGCGGGCGACCGCCCCGTTGGCGACGCCTGGCTCTGGCTCGATGCGCGGGCGGCAAAGACGACCTCGGACCTGGCGACGCGCCCGGCCAATGCGGCGCGCTTCACCGCCACCGGCACCGCGCTCAACACCTGCCAGATGGGCGCGCAGATGGCCCATATGGATCGCCATTGCCCCGAGTTGCTGGACCGCGCCGAGGTCGCCCTGCATTGCAAGGACTGGCTGTATCTGAACCTCACCGGGCAGCGCGCCACCGACCCGTCGGAGGCCGCCTTCACCTTCGGCGATTTCCGCACGCGGGCCTATGACGACACTGTCATCGCCGCACTGGGTCTGGAACACCGCCGCGCCTTGCTGCCGCCCATCGTGGCCGGCACGCAGGTCACGCATCCCCTGACCGAAAAGGCCGCCGCGCAGACAGGCCTGCCCGAGGGCACACCCGTGTCCCTCGGCTATGTCGACATGGTCATGACCGCGCTTGGCGCGGGCGTGCACACGGGCGACGCGGGGACAGCCTGCTCCACCATCGGCAGCACCGGCGTGCACATGCGCGCCGTGACCTCGGACGCCGTGACCCTGACCCAAGGCCAGCAAAGCGGTTACGTCATCTGCCTCCCCGCGCCGCACATGGTCACGCAGGTGCAGACCAACATGGCCGCGACGCTCAACATCGACTGGGCCCTGCGCATGGCCGCCGACCTCATGAGCGAGACCGGCCACCCGCATGACTACTCCGACCTCGTCAGCCGCATCGACGGCTGGATGGCGCGGTCGACCCCCGGTGCGCTGCTCTATCAGCCCTACATTTCCGAGGTGGGCGAACGTGGCCCCATGGTCAACTCCAATGCCCGCGCCGGGTTCATCGGGCTGGCGCAGCATCACTGCTTCCCGGACCTGATGCGCGCCGTGGTCGAGGGGCTGGGGATGGCCGCCCGCGATTGTTATGCCGAGATGGGCGAGATGCCGTCGGAGCTGCGCATCACCGGGGGTGCCGCGCGCTCCCGCGCCCTGCGCGCCGTCCTGTCCGCCTGCACCGAGGCGCCCGTGCGCGTCTCGCAACGCGACGAAGCCGGCGCGGCAGGCTGCGCCATGATGGCCGCCGTGGCCATCTACGCCTATCCCGACATGCAATCCTGCATCGCGGAATGGGTGACGCCCCTGCTGGGGCAGCCGGAACAGCCCGACGCCGACCTGACCCGCACCTATGCCGCGCTCTACCCCACCTACCGGGCGGCGCGGCAGGCGCTGACCCCGATCTGGGACCAACTGGCCGCGCATCGACACGACAGCCATAACCGCCAGTCCGAGACCAATGAACGTTCGCTCGACGCCCGGCCCCCGGCCGCGTCCGCAGGAGGATCCTGACATGACCCAAGAGGTTGACCTGTTTGTCATCGGCGGTGGCATCAACGGGGCGGGTGTCGCCCGCGACGCCGTCGGGCGCGGCCTGTCCGTGGTGCTGTGTGAAAAGGACGACCTGGCCGAAGGCACGTCGAGCCGCTCCGGCAAGCTGGTGCATGGCGGCCTGCGGTATCTCGAATATTACGAATTCCGGCTGGTGCGTGAGGCGCTGATCGAACGCGAAGTCCTCATGAACGCCGCCCCCCATATCATCTGGCCGCTGCGCTTCGTCCTGCCGCACAGCCCGCAGGACCGGCCCGCGTGGCTGGTGCGGCTTGGCCTGTTCCTCTACGACCACCTCGGCGGGCGCAAGAAACTGCCGGGCACCCGAACGCTGGACCTGAGACGCGACCCCGAGGGCGCGCCGATCCTCGACCAGTACACGCGCGGCTTCGAATACTCCGATTGCTGGGTGGATGACGCGCGCCTCGTGGTGCTGAACGCGCTCGACGCGGCGCAGCGCGGGGCCACGGTCCTGACCCGTTCGCCTGCCGTCTCTGCGCGGCGCGACAATGGAAGATGGCGTGTCACCACCCACAACACCTTGACCGGGGAAAAGCGCGACTGGCTGGCGAAATGCCTCGTGAACGCCGCAGGGCCTTGGGTGACCGACGTGCTGACCCGCGTGGCCGGGGCGAACTCCACCCGCAATGTCCGCCTTGTCAAAGGCTCGCACATCATCGTTCCGAAGTTCTGGGAGGGGCCGCATTCGTATCTCGTGCAGAACCACGACAAGCGCGTGATCTTCATCAACGCCTACGAGGGCGACAAGGCGCTGATCGGCACCACCGACATCGGCTATTATGGCCGGGCCGAGGACGTGGCCATCGAGGACACCGAAATCGCCTACCTGCTCGACTGCGTGAACCGCTATTTCAAGGAAAAGCTGCGGCGTGAGGACATCCTCCAGACCTTCTCGGGCGTACGTCCGCTGTTCGACGACGGCGCGGGCAACCCCTCGGCGGTGACGCGCGATTATGTCTTCGACCTCGACGACACCGGCGGCGCGCCGCTGCTGAACATCTTCGGCGGCAAGATCACCACCTTCCGCGAACTGGCGGAACGCGGGATACACCAGCTTACCCATATCTTCCCGACCATGGGCCAGGACTGGACCGACAGCGCGCCCCTGCCCGGCGGCGACATGCCCGGTGCCGACTACGATGCCTTCCGCGACAGCCTCAAGGCGCAGTACCCCTGGATGCCGCGCGAGCTGCGCGAATACTACGGGCGGCGTTACGGCACGTTGACGGTGCGCATCGTCGGCACCGCGCAGTCCGTGGCCGACCTTGGCCGCCACTTCGGCGCGCATCTCTACGAGGCCGAGGTGCGTTACCTTGTGGAAAACGAATGGGCGCTAACGGCCGAGGACGTGATCTGGCGCAGGACCAAGAACCGCCTCGACATGACCGACGACCAGATCGCCGCCTTCACCGAGTGGTTCGACGCCACCCAAGCCGAGGCCGCCTGAATGCTCACCCTCTCACTGAACACCAACCCGTTGGTGAACCGCTTCGCCGATCCGGACGACCTGATCGACACCGTGGCGCGTGACCTGCGCATCCGCGACCTGCAACTGACCCACGAATTCATCAACCCGTCTTGGCCTGCGCCGGTCATCCGCCGCCTGACGCGGGCCATGGGCAAGGCACTGCATCGCACGGGCGTCCGCGTCACCTCCGGCATGACCGGGCCTTACGGGCGGCTCAATCACTTCGGCCACCCCGACCGCGACGTGCGCCACTACTACGTCGATTGGTTCAAGACCTTCGCCGACATCACCGCCGACCTCGGCGGCACGTCGGTCGGCACGCAATTCGCCATCCTGACCTATGCCGACCAGGACAACCCGGCCCGCCGCGAGGACATGATCAACATCGCCATCGACCACTGGGCCGAGGTGGCGGACCACGCCCGCGCCGCAGGCCTCAGCTACGTCTTCTGGGAACCCATGAGCGTCGCCCGCGAGTTCGGCGAGACCATCGCGGAATGCCTTGCCCTTCAGGACCGCCTGACCAAGGCCGACATGGCCATCCCCATGTGGATGATGGCTGATATCGACCACGGCGACGTCACCAGCGCCAATCCCGACGACTACGACCCTTACGCATGGGCGCGCGCCGTGCCGCGCGTCTCGCCCATCATCCACATCAAACAATCCCTCATGGACAAGGGTGGCCATCGCCCCTTCAACGCCAAGGGCCGCATCCAGCCGGAGCCGCTGCTGGCCGCGCTGGCCGAAGGCGGCGCCGAAACCAACGAGATCTGCCTGGAACTGTCGTTCAAGGAACGCGAACCCAATGACCGCGAGGTCATTCCCCAGATCGCCGAATCCATCGCCTTCTGGGCGCCGTATATCGACACCGGGGCGCAGCACCTGAACCTGTGACACCATCGCGGGGCTTCCCTTTGCCGCGCCCCGCCCCTACCCTGTCCAAAGACCTTTGGACCAGCCAAGACCATGACCGACGACGACAAGAGCCTCGCCATCCGCGCCGCGTGGATGCATTACGTCGGCGGGCTCACGCAGGCCAAGGTGGCGAAACGGCTGGGCCTGCCCTCGGTCAAGACCCACCGCCTGATCGCCCGCGCCGTGGCCGAGGGCAACGTCAAGGTCAGCATCGAGGGCGAGATCGTCGAATGCGTCGCGCTGGAGGGCGCGCTTTACGACCGCTACGGCCTCGACCTCTGCGAGGTCGCCCCCGACGTGGGCGAGGAAGGCCTGCCGCTGCGCACGCTCTCGCTCGCGGGGGCGAATTACCTCAAACGCCAGTTCGAGGCGGGCGAACACCGCATCATCGGCCTCGGACATGGCCGCACCCTGGCTGAAACCACCCGCGCCCTGCCCCGCATGGATGCGCCGGGGCTGCACTTCGTCTCGCTGCTCGGTGGCCTGACCGGCAATTTCGCCGCCAACCCGCATGACGTCATGCACCGCATCGCGGACAAGACTGGCGCGCGCGCCTGTGTCATGCCCGTCCCCTTCTTTGCTAATACCGTCGAGGACCGCGAGGTCCTCTTGAATCAGCGCGGCGTCGACGAGGTGTTCCGCATGGCGCAATCCGCCACGCTGAAGGTCGTGGGCATCGGCACCGTCGACCCCGACGCTCAGCTTGTCACCAGCCGCATGATCGAACCCTCGGAAATCGAGGAAATCGCTCGGGCGGGCGCGCAGGGCGAGATGCTGGGTGACTTCTTTGACGCGGAGGGGCATGTCGTGGAAACCACGCTTTCGGCCCGAACGTTAGCCGTGGGCTACGATCCTGACCGCGAAGAGTCTATCGTCGCCATCGCGGGCGGGCCGGAGAAGGTCGCGGCGATCCGCTCCGTCCTGCGCTCGGGCCGCGTGTCGGGTCTGATTACCGATGAACTCACGGCGCGCGCCTTGCTGGACTGAAGGAAGACGGATGAAACGCGACGACCGCCGCCAGCAGATCCTAGACAGGCTTGTCCGAGACGGACAGGTGCAGCTGGACCTGCTCGCCGAAGACTTCGGCGTGTCGAAGATGACCATTCACCGTGATCTGGACGACCTGGAAACCGAGGGGCTGCTGCGCAAAATTCGCGGCGGGGCCACCATCGAGGCCGGGACGCAATTCGAAAGCGACTTCCGCTTTCGTCAGATGCAGGGCCACGAGGTCAAGGCCCGGATGGCGTCGGCGGCGGTGGAGCTGGTCGAACCGGGCATGACCGTTATGGTCAACGACGGCTCGACCGCCACAGTGCTGGGCGCGGCCCTGTCCGCCAAACGCCCGCTGACAGTCATCACCAACAACCACGCCGTAATCGAGACACTCAAGGCCGAGCCGGGCATCACCGTCATCGCGCTGGGTGGGCGGTTTTCCGCGAAGTACAACGCCTGGGTGGGCCGCGTGACGGAGACCGCGTTGGCGGGACTGCGGGCCGATCTGGTGTTCATTTCGACCCCGGCGGTGGCCGATGGCTGCGTCTACCACATGGACGACGACATCACCCGGGTCAAACGGCTGATGATGGACAACGCCGCACGTCGGGTTTTGCTGGTAAACCATCTCCGTCTTGGCCACACGGCACTGAACCTGCTCGCCCCGCTCAGCGACTTTGAAAGCGTCATCACCGACGCGGTCCCTGCCGAACACCACGCAGCGATGATCGCGGACAGCGGCGCGCTGCTGACAGTGGCGCGCCGAAGCGGACCATAAGCCCCGTCACGCCCCCGCGGCGCTTCACCCGCTCCGCGCAAGGCGGCTGCCGAGGAAGGCACCCGCCTCCTCGAGGATCGGATAGGCCGCATAGCTGAACGAGGCGTTAATCTGCTTCAGCAACCGCAGGATTTCCTGATGCATGTTTGTACTGGCCACGCTGTCCGATCGGCGGTCCTGCAACCGTTGCAGATGGCTCTCCTGAAGCCGCTGCTCCAGACCACGCATGGCGTCCTTCTGGCTGACCAGCTGGCGCGCGTCGTCCGGGTTGCCGTCGGTGAGCACCCCCAACGCCAATTGCGCATTGGCCAGCACCACGTCATGCAACCGCTCCAGATCATGCAGCCCCTCGCTGGAAAAGGACACTGCCTGCTGCCGCATCTTGCGGGCGATGGCCAGCATGTTGACGGCGATGCGGTCCGCCGCTTCCTCCAAACCATTGGCGACAGTCACCATTTCAAGCGATTGACGCGCCTGCGCCTCTGTCAGCGGGGCGGTGCGCAACCGCGAGATATACAACTTGGATTCGAAATGCATCCGGTCGACGGCATCCTCCAACCGCAGGATGCGGGCATCGGTGTCCGCGTCCCAGCCCCGGTAAAGCGGTTTCATAAGCACCAGCATCGCCTGCACCGCTTCGCCCATGCGCATCAACTCGCGCCGCGCGCAGGCCAGACCAAGGCGCGCATCGGACAGGGCGTCCGGGTCCAGCGCAGATATGTCCTCTGCCCCGTTTTCAGGATCGGGACGCAGCATGCCGCCCGCGACCCGCAGCAGACCCTCGGCCAACGGCAGCGCCAGCAGCACGAGCACGACGTTGAAACCAATGTGCAGCCAGATCGCCTCTGCACCTGGATTGGCGAAACCCGGCGCCGCCAATCCCTCGGCAAAGACAAGCGCAGCAATGCCCGCCAAGGCCAGTACCCCGCGTGCAACAGCATTGGCGGTAACGACGCTACGCACCGACCGTTCAGCCCCCGACAACAGCGTCAGAGGGATCATCGCACCGCCAAAATTGGCCCCCATCACCAGCGCCGCCGCCACAGGCCACGGGATGATCCCCGTCGTGGCAAAACTCGCCACGGTCAGAACGGCGGCCAGGCTGGAATGCATCGACCACGCCAGCAAGCCCCCGAGAACCGAGGCACTGAGCAGGTCGCCCGACAGGTAGGCCGCAATCGCGCGCACGATGTCGTTGGCGGCGATTGGCGCCGTCGCAGTGCGTATCATTCCCAAGGCCAGCAGGATGAGCGCCAGCCCGATCAGCACCCGCCCCGCCTGTTTCAACGCGTTCCGTCCCTTGCGGAAATTCAGAGCCACCCCGACCAGCAGCAGCGCGGGGATGACGCTCTGGATCGGCAGGAACAGCACGCGCGCCATCACCGCAGACCCCAGTTCCGCCCCCACGATCAGCGCCAGCGCCGCCGTAGGCGTAATGGTGGCCGAGGCGATGAACCCGCTCGAGATCAGCGTCACCGCCGTCGCGCTCTGCATGGTCATGGCCGCCATCACCCCACCCACCGCCGCCGAGACACGGTGGCGACACAGCCTGCGCAGGCCCCGCTGTACAAACGGCAAAAACGCCCGCTCTATCCCGGTCCGGACGAGCCGCACGGCCCACAACAACAGCGCCACTGCCGCCGACACCTGTATGAGAATCCCGATCACTTGTGTTTGTCACCTTTCCGGTCCGGCAGGCCTGAACTTGGCATTTCTCAATTAAAAACCACTAAAACGAGCGATATGCGACAAAAATGATTGAATTACGTGCCAAATACCACAACCATACCCTCAAAGCGCGAGTCAGGGCATGGATTTGGCAGAGATAGTCGCAGCATCGAACGTCACCGACGGTCCGCCGCAACGGCTGCGGAAGACCGAGCGGCGCGAGCAGATCCTGTTGGAGCTGAAGCTGCGCCCGCATGTGCGCATCGCCGAGCTGGCCGAGCGGTTCAACGTATCAACGGAAACTGTGCGCCGCGATTTCGACGCGTTGGCCGATGACGGGCTGGTGGCGCGGGCGCATGGCGGGGCCACGGCCCCCGGTCCCGGCCAGTATCCGGGCCTCAACGAACGCGCCATTGCCCGAACAGCCGAGCGCGAACGTATCGGCCAGCGCGCAGCCCAACTGGTCCGCGACGGCGAGACGCTGATGGTCGATAGTGGCTCTACCACGATCCAGTTCGCGCGTGCGCTGTCACTGCGTGGAACGCCTTGCACTGTCATCACCAACTCGATCCCCGTGGCAATGACCTTGGCACACGGGGCGCAACAGATCCTGCTGTGTCCCGGCGAATACCTCTCGGCGGAATCTGCCGTCGTGGGGTCCGACACGCTGGCCTACCTGAGCGGGTTCCACGTCGATCACTGCATGATCGGGGCCACGGGCCTGACGGAAGAAGGCCCCTCGGAAACCGTGCGCGGCTTTGCCGCCGTGAAGCGCGCCATGCTGGTACGTGCCCGGAAACGCCATTTGCTGCTGGATTCGCGCAAGTTCGGGCGCAAGGGGCTGGCCTTGGTCGGTCGCCCTGACGAGATCGACTCGCTTGTTGCGGATCAGGCACCCGATCCGGAGCTGACACAGGCACTGACGGCGGGAGGCGTCGAACTGCTTCTCGCTACCTAAAAAAACGCGGCGAAACGACCGCACCCCAGGGAGGAAATACCATGACGAAAACGTTCAAACTGATGCTGACCGCGTCAGCGGCGGCGCTGCTGTCGACCGCTGCGGCGGCGCAGGACTGTCCCCGTGGCGATCTCGATTCGCGCTATTGCGATGCCGATGGCGACCTTGTCGCGGATATCCCCGCAGATGCAAGCCAATGGCTCGACCCCGACACGCTGGTCTTCGCCTACACTCCGGTCGAAGACCCCGCGGTGTACAAGACCGCCTGGGCTGATTTCCTGACCTATCTCGAAGAGAAGACCGGAAAGGACGTCATCTTCTTCCCTGTCCAGAACAACGCCGCCCAGATCGAGGCAATGCGCTCCGGCCGCCTGCATATCTCCGGCTTCAACACCGGGTCAAACCCGCTGGCGGTGAACTGCGCCGGCTTCCGTCCCTTTACAATCATGGCCTCCGAAGACGGTTCCTTCGGCTACGAGATGGAGATCATCACCTACCCCGGGTCCGGGGTGGAAAAGATGGAGGACATCGCGGGCAAGCAGCTGGCCTTCTCCTCGCCCACCTCCAATTCCGGATTCAAGGCCCCTTCGGCGATCCTGAAGGGCGAATACGGGCTGGAGGCAGAGAAAGATTTCGAACCCGTGTTCTCGGGCAAGCATGACAATACCATCCTTGGGGTGGCCAACAAGGACTACACCGCCGGGGCCATCGCCAATTCGGTCATGCACCGCATGATCGAACGCGACGTGATCAAACCCGAGCAGGTCGTGTCGATCTACAAGTCACAGACCTTCCCGACCACTGGCTTTGGCGTTGTCTACAACCTCAAGCCCGAGTTGCAGGAGCAGATCCGCGACGCGTTCTTCACCTTCCCGTGGGAGGGGTCCTCCTTGCAGGAGGAGTTCTCGAAATCCAACGAGGCCCAGTTCATAGAGATGAACTACAAGGATTTCTGGGACGTGATCCGCAAGATCGACGCCGCCAACGGCGTGTCCTACGCCTGCCAGTAACGGACTTCCCTGAAATGCCCGGACGGGGCGCGCCTGCGCGTGCCCCGTTCCCGAACCGATGGGACTGCGGATGCTGCGCCTCGAAAAACTGACGAAGACATACAAGACCGGCGATATGGCCCTGAAAGGGATTGATCTGGACGTGCCCGCCGGACAGGTGCTGGCGCTGATCGGGCCATCGGGCGCGGGCAAGTCAACCATGATCCGCTGCATCAACAGGCTGGTGGAACCGACCTCCGGTGCGGTGCTGCTGGACGGCACGGACCTGCCGACCCTTGGCCCCGGAGCGCTACGGAAAGCGCGGCGCGAGATGGGGATGATCTTTCAGGAATACGCGTTGGTCGAACGGCTGACAGTGATGGAAAACGTCCTGTCGGGCCGTCTTGGCTACGTCAGCTTCTGGCGCTCATTCACGCGCCGTTTCCCGCAATCGGACGTGGACGAGGCCTTCCGCCTGCTGGACCGCGTGGGCCTTTTGCACATGGCGGACAAGCGCGCTGACGAGCTGTCCGGCGGACAACGCCAGAGGGTCGGCATCTGCCGCGCGTTGATTCAACAGCCCAAACTGCTTTTGGTGGACGAACCGACCGCTTCGCTCGACCCCAAGACGAGCCGCCAGATCATGCGCCTGATCTGCGAGCTTTGTGCCGAACGCGGGCTGGCGGCGATCATCAATATTCACGACGTGGCGCTGGCGCAGATGTTCGTACCGCGTGTCGTGGGACTGCGCTTTGGCGAGATCGTCTTTGATGGCCTGCCTGCGGCACTGACGCCGCAGAAGCTGACGGAAATCTACGGCGAGGAAGACTGGGAAGCGACCATTCAGAAGGACGAGGACGCGGACCTCTCGGAGGCAGCGGAATGAGCACGCATCGCGAACTCGACGATATGCTGGGCAAAGGCTGGCGCAAGCCACCGCTGGTCCGCAATGCCGCGCTGCGCTGGGGGCTGCTGATCGGCTTCGCCGTCTATCTCGTGGCTGCCGTCTCCACCATCCCGGTGGATTGGGGCCGCGTCTACGAGGGGCTGGACCGGGGCTGGCAGTTCGTGCTGGCCTTCACCCACCCCGATTTCGTCACCCGCTGGTCGGACATCTGGGAAGGCCTGTCCGAAAGCATCATCATGACGGTCGCGGCCTCGGTGGTGGGCATCGCCATTTCCATCCCCATCGGGCTTGGCGCTGCGCGGAACATTGCGCCGCTGCCCGTCTACGTCATCTGCCGCGCGATCATCGCCATCTCCCGCGCCCTGCAGGAAATCATCGTCGCCATTCTGCTCGTCGCCATCTTCGGCTTTGGCCCGCTGGCCGGGTTTCTCACACTCAGCTTCGCCACCATTGGGTTCCTGTCGAAACTGCTGGCCGAAGATATCGAGGCCATGGACCGCGTTCAGGCGGAAGCGATCCGGGCCTCCGGCGCGCGCTGGATGCAGTGGATCAATTACGGGGTGCAACCGCAGGTCATGCCGCGCCTCGTTGGCTTGTCGATGTACCGCATCGACATCAATTTCCGCGAAAGCGCCATCCTCGGGCTGGTCGGCGCGGGCGGCATCGGGGCGACGCTGAACACCGCCTTTGACCGCTATGAATACGACACCGCGGCAGCGATCCTGATCCTCATCATCGGCATCGTCATGGGGCTGGAATACCTGTCGGGCGTGATCCGCGCGCGGGTTCAGTAATGGTGGTTCTGACACAAGACGGCCAGCAGGTCTGGCGCCGCCGCACCTCCGGGCAGGCCATGATCCGCTGGTTCGGCTGGCTCCTTGGTGTCGCGGTGTTCCTCTTTTGCTGGCAGCGCATTTCAGGGGCGACGACGTGGTTCTTCGTCTGGGACGCGCCGCGCATCGCAGGCGACATCTGGGACCGTGCCACCCCGCCACGCTGGGAATACATCGCACAGCTCGGTCGCCCGATCTGGGACACGCTGAACATCGCAACGCTCGGCACGATCATCTCGCTGCTTCTGGCGATCCCTGTGGCCTTCCTGGCAGCTCGCAACACCACGCCGTCGCGTTGGCTGGCCCGCCCCGCCGCATTGCTCATCATCGTTTCAACCCGGTCGATCAACTCGCTGATCTGGGCTCTGCTGCTGATTGCGATCATCGGGCCGGGAGTCTTCGCCGGGGTCGTGGCCATCGCAATTCGCTCCGTTGGATTTTGTGCGAAACTGATTTACGAGGCCATCGAGGAAATCGACCATGCGCAGGTCGAAGCCATCACCGCAACGGGGGCGAGCCGTTGGCAGGTCATGGCCTATGGCATTATCCCGCAGATCCTGCCCGCACTGGCTGGTGTTGCCGTCTTTCGCTGGGACATCAACATCCGTGAGAGCACGGTGCTCGGCCTCGTCGGCGCGGGCGGCATCGGCCTGCAACTGTCGTCCTCCCTGAACGTGCTGGCATGGCCGCAGGTCTCGCTGATCCTTCTTGTGATCCTCGCCGCAGTGGTGATCTCCGAATGGGTGTCTGCCAAGGTCCGGGGCGCGATCATATGAGCATGAGCGTGGACACCGCCTTTGCCGCTTACGAGGCCGTGAGGCACCGCCTGCCGGACCTTGCCCCGGAGCGCGCAAAGCCCGTCATCGCCCGCACGCTGGCCGATGTGGCCGGGGACTATGACGCCTTTCTGCTTGATGCCTTCGGCGTGCTGAACATCGGGGAAACCGCCATCGAGGGCGTTGCCGAACGCATCGCCGATCTGCGCGAGCTGGGCAAACAGGTGATGATCGTCTCCAACGCGGCGGGCTTTCCCCATGCGGCTCTGATGCAGAAATACGCGAGGCTCGGCTACGATTTCGCCCCCGAAGACGTCATCACCAGCCGTCGCGCGTTGCTGGCGGGGCTCGACGGGCGGCAAGACCTGCATTGGGGGCTTATGGCGACGCGTTCCACGGGTCTGCGCGATCTCGAACGGCTGCACCTCACCTATCTGGAGGAAGACCCCCAGCCCTATGCCGAGGTCGACGGCTTTCTGATGATCGGGTCCGCCGCATGGACGGAGGAAAGACAGGTGCTGCTGGAAAAGGCACTGGCCGACCGTCCCCGCCCCGTGCTGGTGGGCAACCCCGACATCGTGGCGCCTCGCGAAAGCGGCTTCTCCACCGAACCGGGGCATTTCGCCCATCGCCTTGCCGACCGGACCGGCGTCACGCCAGAGTTCTTCGGCAAACCCTTCGCCAATATCTACGACCTTGCCTTCGCCCGGCTCGATCCGCTGCCGCCCAAATCCCGCATCCTGATGGTGGGCGACAGCCTCCACACGGACATTCTGGGCGCTCAGACGGCGGGCATCCGTTCGGCGCTGATTTCGGGCTACGGCTTTTTCGCGGGCAGCGACGCTGTGGCGGCGATCCAGTCTTCGGGGATCGTCCCCGACGTCATCCTTGACCGGCCCTGAGCCTGTCACACGGACTTCATCAAGCGCGGTCACAACGCGCACACATTGGGCGCAACGCCGCCCGCATCAGACACGGAGGAAGAACATGAAACTTTCACAGACCCTGCTGGCCAGCGTCGTATTGCTGAGTGCTGCCCCGGCCATGGCCCAGACCGAGATCGAGTTCTGGCACGCCTTTACCGGCCGCCTAGGCGAGCTGGTGGCCGAACAGGTCGAGACCTTCAACACCAGCCAGGACGATTACACCGTCGTGGCGACCCACAAGGGCAACTATTCCGAGACCCTGAACGCCGGCATCGCCGCCTTCCGCGCCGGTGAACAGCCCGACATCCTGATGGTCTTCGAGGTCGGCACTGCCACGATGATGGCCGCCAAGGGCGCGGTGAAACCGGTGTTCGAGGTCATGGGCGAGGGCTTTGACCAGTCGCAGTACATTGGCGCGGTGAAGGGCTATTACACCTCCGCCGATGGCAACATGCTGTCGCTGCCTTTCAACTCGTCCACGCCCGTGCTGTGGGTCAACCGCGACAAGCTGAAGGAGGCGGGCATCGACCCCGACGTGGACCTGTCCACTTGGGAGCAGGTCGGCGAGGTGCTGACCCAGCTGAAGGATGCAGGGGTAAGCTGCCCGATGACCACCGCGTGGCAAAGCTGGATCCACCTGGAAAACCTGTCCGCCTATCACAACATTCCCTTCGCCTCCGAAGGCAACGGCTTTGGCAGCACCAAGACCGAGCTCGTCTTCAACTCTCCGGCGCAAGTGAAGCACGTGCAGGCGATGGGCGACTGGGCCAAGGACGGCAAGTTCCTGTACGCCGGACGCCGCAACGAGGGCGGCGCGAACTTCCGTGGCGGCGAATGCGCGCTGTTCACCGAAAGCTCGGCGGGCTACGCGGGCATCAAGGCCGAGGCGCAATTCGACTTTGGCGTGCGCCCCCTGCCCTACTGGGCGGAACTGGCGGACGGTCCGCAGAACACCATCATCGGTGGTGCATCCCTGTGGGTGATGGAAGGCCAGACCGACGAGGAATACGCCGGTGTGGCGAAGTTCCTCGAGTTCCTGTCCTCGCCGGAAATCCAGGCCAAGTGGCACCAGGACACCGGCTACCTGCCGATCACTGCGGCGGCGGCTGACCTGACCCGCGAACAGGGCTTCTACGAATCCAGCCCCGGCACCGATATCGCGGTGAAGCAGATGACGACCAACGAACCGACCGAAAACTCCAAGGGCCTGCGGCTGGGGTCTTTCGACCAGATCCGCACGATCATCGACGAGGAACTGGAGGCCGTCTGGGCCGGGGACAAATCCGCGCAAGAGGCGCTGGATTCGGCGGTGGAACGCGGCAACCCGTTGCTGCGCCGCTTTGAACAGTCATCGCGCTGAATGCTGACGGAAGGGGCCTTACGGGGCCCCTTCCCCCTCTGACGTCAACCGAGCAAACATCCGCCCCGCATGATCCTGCCCGCCAAAGAATATCGCCTCGACGCGCAGCACCTCTGCGCCCTCGTCCAGCGTGAACCAGTAGATCGCGCGGTCGATGGTGACGTGGCGGCAGGACCGCCCGCGCACCGTGTGCTGCGTGCCGCGATAAGGCGCACGGGCAATCCCCAACCGGGTCGCCGCGATTCCATCCACCCGCTGCGCCGCAAGCATCGCCGCCTCGCGTTCGGAATTCCCGAAACCCAGGTGGCTGGCGAACAGGTGGTCGTAGATCGCTTCGAGGTCGGTCTCGACCTCGGGCGCGTCCTCAGTTGTCCAGGCCATGGTCCCGCCGCTTGCGTGCCAGCATTGCCGCGATTCGGTTGTCCATCTCGTCGGACGACACATGCGGGCCCTCGGCGCGGCGCTTCAACTCGTCGAAAAACTGCGCCTTCCACTCGGCATACTCCTCGTCCTCGCGGCGTTTGGCTTCCAGCGCCTGCTGGATCACGGCGGAGGTGGACGGAAAGCGCCCCTCTTCGACCTGCTTGCGGGCATAGGCGGCCTGCTGGTCGGTCAGGGAGATGGACATCTTGACGGTCATGGCAGCATCCTCTTTCGCGCGCCCCGCAAAGGTGCGACCCAGTAGCACCGGAGTCAAGTCCTGATGGAGAAACGGGTTACCTTCAAGGGCGTCTGGCTGCCTCTCCTGCTGGTTCTGCCGCAACTGGCGGTGACGGCGGTGTTCTTCTTCTACCCGGCCGGGCAGGCGGTCTATCAGTCGCTGTTCATCCCCGATCCCTTTGGCCTGTCGATGCAATGGGTGGGCCTGGGGAATTTCGAATACCTGCTGGGCGATCCCTATTACCGGGCGTCGTTCGTGACGACGGCGGTGTTTTCCGTGCTGGTGACGGTGGTGTCCATGGGCGTGGCGCTGTACCTCGCCGTCCTTGCAGATCGGCTGATCAAGGGGTCGGGGACCTACCGTACCCTGCTGATCTGGCCCTATGCCGTCGCCCCGGCGGTGGCGGGCGTCTTGTGGATGTTCATGTTCAACACCCGGGTGGGCGTCGTCACTTGGTATCTGGGCCAACTCGGCTACGACTGGAACCACGTGCTGAACGGCACCGAGGCGATGGGGCTGGTCGTCGTCGCCTCTGCATGGGGACGGATCAGCTACAACTTCCTGTTCTTCCTCGCAGGGCTTCAGGCCATCCCGCGCAGCGTGATCGAGGCCGCCGCCATCGACGGCGCGCGTTTCTGGACGCGGTTCCGGACGATCGTCTGGCCGCTGCTCAGCCCGACGACCTTCTTCCTGCTGGTGGTAAACGTGATTTACGCCTTCTTCGAGACCTTCGGAGTGATCCACACCATCACCGCAGGAGGGCCGCAGCAGTCCACGACAATCCTCGTCTACAAGGTCTATTCCGACGGCTTCGTCGGGCAGGATCTCGGCAGCTCGGCGGCACAATCCGTGATCCTTCTCGTGATCGTCGGCATTCTTACCGTCGTGCAATTCAAGTTCATCGAACGCAGGGTGCATTACTGATGGCAGAGCGTCACGGCATGGTCGAAAAGCGCGGTGCGGGGCTGTGGCTCACCCATCTGGGGCTGATCCTCGGCGTGTTGTTCATTTTCTTCCCGATCTGGCTGGCCTTTGTCGCCTCAACCGTCACTCAGCCTGAAATAGCACGTCCGCCGATGCCCCTGCTGCCGGGCCCCCACCTTTGGGAGAACTACTCCAAGGCGCTGACCTCCGGCATCAATGCGCCTGTCGCGCTGATGTTGCTGAACTCCGCGATCATGGCCATCGGCATCTCCGTCGGCAAGATCGTGATTTCGCTCCTGTCCGCCTTTGGCATCGTCTACTTCCGTTTCCCCGGGCGGCACCTGTTCTTCTGGCTGATTTTCCTGACGCTTATGCTGCCCGTCGAGGTGCGGATCGTGCCCACCTACGAGGTCGCCGCCAACTTCGGCATGCTCAACAGCTACTCCGGCCTGATACTGCCCCTCGTGGCCTCCGCCACGGCGACCTTCCTCTTCCGGCAATTCTTCATGACCGTGCCAGACGAGCTGGCCGAGGCCGCCCGCGTCGATGGCGCCCGCCCCATGCGGTTCTTCTTCGATATCCTGCTGCCCATGAGCCGCACCAATATCGCCGCGCTGTTTGTCATCCTCTTCATCTACGGCTGGAACCAGTACCTCTGGCCGCTGCTCATCACCACCGATCCGTCGATGAACACCATCGTCATGGGGATCAAGCAGATGTTCCCCTCTGGCGATGACCTCGCCGATTGGCCGGTCATCATGGCCACCTCCATCCTCGCGATGATCCCGCCCGTGCTGGTGGTCATCGGCATGCAGAAACTGTTTATCCGCGGCCTAGTGGACAGCGAGAAATAACCCATGGCAACCCTGACCCTCGACACCGTCAAGAAATCCTTCGGCCAGACCGACGTCATCCATGGAGTGTCCATCGACGTGCAGGATGGCGAATTCATCGTCATCGTCGGCCCGTCGGGCTGTGGCAAGTCCACCCTTCTGCGCATGGTGGCGGGGCTGGAAACGGTCACCTCGGGCAAGATCCAGATCGACGGTCGGACCGTTAACGATGTGGAACCAATGGACCGCGACATTGCCATGGTGTTCCAGAACTACGCGCTTTACCCGCACATGTCGGTCTTCGACAACATGGCCTACGGGCTGAAGATCGCCAAGGTGCCAAGGCCCGAGATCGCCGAGCGTGTCCAGCAGGCCGCAAAGCTTCTGCAACTCGAACCCTACCTGCAACGCAAACCGCGCGAACTGTCCGGCGGACAGCGCCAGCGTGTCGCCATGGGCCGCGCCATCGTGCGCAAGCCCGCGGTGTTCCTGTTCGACGAACCGCTGTCGAACCTCGACGCCAAACTGCGCGTCCAGATGCGGCTGGAGATCAAGGCATTGCAACGCGACCTTGGCGTGACCGCGCTGTACGTGACTCACGATCAGGTCGAGGCCATGACACTGGCCGACCGCATGATCGTCATGAACGGCGGCGTGGCCGACCAGATCGGCACGCCACTCGACGTCTACGCCAATCCCGCCACCGCCTTTGTCGCCGGATTCATCGGCTCGCCGCCGACGAACTTCCTAGCGCCCTCCACGCTGGGCCAGCAGGGCGACGGCCAGATCGGCATCCGTCCCGAACACATGCGCCTGTCGCCCGCAGGCCGTCTCGCTGCCCGGGTCGCCTATGCCGAACCGCTTGGGGCCGAGACGCTGGTCCACCTGCGCGCCGATCCGGGTTCATCGAGCGACCTTCTCACCGTCAGGCAGGACGCCAACCAACCCATCCCGGCCGAAGGCACCGAGATCGCAGTTGACTGGGACCCCACTGCCGAGATGCGCTTTGCTGCAGACGGACGCCGTCTTTAGCAACTGTATCTGTCAGGAGACCTGGTCGACCCAATGGTGACACATCTTGCATCGCGCGTTCGCGATGCCCACCTTCGGCCTGAATTACCGCGCATGTCTCGAAACCGCCGAACACCGCATTCGCGTGGCTCAGCCGTATAGGCGGGGGTGAATCGTCTCTTCCTCATAGGGTGTTGGATGTCACTGAGAACTGACCCAGCAGCGATCAAAATTGTCACTGAGAATTGCCCCATGTGGAACCCTTCCCCTGACGGGATTTGTCGGGGGTCATTGGAGTGATCGACATGGATATGTTGAGCGTCATTCGACGTTGGGCACTTCGGGATAACTTGCCCATCCGTGAGATTTCGCGGCGGACTGGTCTGTCGCGCAATACTATCAGGCGTTACCTGCGGGCCGGGATCGTCGAGCCCAAGTTTAAGGCACCATCGAGGCCGAGCAAGCTCGACCCGTATGTGGAGAAGCTGTCGGTCTGCTTGCTGGCCGAACAGCGCAAATCGCGCAAGGAGCGGCGGACGGCGAAGCAGCCTCTCGTGACATTGCCTGCGGAAATGCACTTTCGGTCAGTGGATGCACGCGGATCTGGTTCAGCTGGGGTTCGACGGGTCCTACGAGCGGGTCTCAGCCTTTGTGCGGGCCTGGAAATCGGACCGAGTGCGCGCGCAGAACACGACGGACCGCGGGACATTGGTGCCTCTGGTGTTCAAGCCGGGCGAGGCCTTCCAATTCGATTGGAGCGAGGACTACGCGATCGTCGGGGGTGAACGGACCAAGCTGCAGGTCGCACACATCAAGCTGTCGCATAGCCGCGCGTTCCTGGTCAGGGCGTATTTGCTGCAGACACATGAGATGCTGTTCGACGCGCATTGGCACGCGTTCAGGATCTTCGAAGGTGTACCGGGCCGCGGGATCTACGACAATATGCGCACGGCGGTGGACCGTGTGGGCGTCGGCAAGAAGCGCGACGTGAATGCGCGCTTCATGGCGATGACCTGTCACTACCTGTTTGAGCCGGACTTCTGCAACCCAGCCGCGGGCTGGGGCGAGCCATTGTGGCGCCATTGGTTCAAGCCCAATGGCGAGCGGTCAGGTCGAGAAGAGCGTCCGCGATGCGCGTCGTGCCGAAAGCGCGCCTCCGGCACGGCGGATGTGGCAGGTGATGCCCACCTTCCCTGATCTCGATGCACAGAACCGCTGGCTGGAGGACCGGTGCAAGTCGCTGCGGGCCAAGACCACACATGGCGGATTGCCCGGCAGCATCGCAGACGTCCGGGCGGCCGAGAAGTCCTCGCTGATGCAGTTGCCCACGGCGTTGGACGGCTATGTCGAGCAAAGCAAGCGGGTGTCACCAACTTGCCTGTTCATCTTTGATCGCAATCGCTACTCCGTGCCTGCCAGTTTTGCGAACCGACCCGTCAGCCTGCACATCTATCCCGAACGGCTGGTTATCATGCTGGAAGCATGCCTCCGGCATGACGCAGAAGGGCATGTGGTCTGCGAGCACCAGCGCATCATTGATAGATCGCATCGTCAACCGGGCCACGTCATCTACGACTGGCACCATTACCTCGCCGTGGTCCAGCGCAAGCCGGGCGCGCTTCGCAACGGGGCCCCTTTTGTCGAGATGCCGGAGGCATTCCGCCAGTTGCAGGATCAGATGCTGCGCAAGCCCGGCGGCGATCGTGAGATGGTCGAGATCCTGTCCCTGGTCCTGCACCACGAGGAGCAGGCCGTGCTCTGCGCCGTGGAAATGGCTCTGGAGGCGGGCGGCCGACCAAGACCCATGTGCTGAACCTGCTCCACAGGCTGGTGGATGGCACGCCGACTGACCAGCCCGATGTGACCCCGCCTTCAAGTCTCGTCTTGACCAAAGAGCCCGAGGCCAATGTCGCACGCTACGATGGGCTGCGCACATCCGGAGGCAAACGCCATGCGTCATGATCCCGCCCGTCCCTGTGAGCGCGCCTACGGCGCGACGCAGCTATCGTCATCATGCTCCGCAGTCTGAAGATGCCAGGCATGGCGTCGTGCTGAAAGCACGCCTCTGGCGTGACCCGTCCATGACCTCATGGAACAGGGTGCGCCTGCGTTCGAGGCGGTCACGCTGCAAGCGTGCCTCCGGCACGGCCCCCATCCTGTCGCAGCTTCTGAAAGCCGAAATGGCCGAACGTGAAGTGCGGTCCATCCACTGCCCGGCAGTGCATCCCGCAGGGATGTCACGAGAGGGTCCTATCACATGAAGGCAGCGCGCTTCCCGGCTCACAAGGACCTGTCGGGCTTCGACTTCGCCGCCAGCGAGGTCAACGAGACCCTCGTCCGGCAGCCTCATCGATGCGAGTTCCTGGACGCCGCCGAGAACGTGGTCCTGACTGGCGGGCACGGCACCGGGAAAAGCCATGTCGCGGTCGTGCTGAAAGCATGCCTCTGGCGTGGCCCTCGGAGTCCAGGCGATCAAGCATCACCGCAAACGCGTGCGCTTCTTCTCCACCGTCGAACGGGTGAACGCGCTGGAACAGGGAAGGGCCGGCAAGATCGCCGAGGCGTTGGTGAAAACAGAATAGGTGATCCTCCCTCTCGCACATGCAAAGCATGTGCTGCCGGCACTGCACGAGCTGGGATACCTGCCATTCAGCGCCTCGGGCGGCGCGCTTCTGTTCCACCTGCTCGAGCCAAGCTCTACGAGCGCACAAGCGTCGTGATCACGACGAACCTGAGCTTCAGCGAATGGGCCAGCGTCTTCGGTGACGCCAAGATGACCACCGCGCTCCTCGATCGCCTCACGCACCGCTGCCACATCCTGGAAACCGGAAACGACAGCTATCGCTTCAAGGCCTGTTCAGCGACCGCAAAAAAGAAGAGGAAGGAGACGCCAATGTTGACCCCACCATGAACCGACCGACATACTGACAGGAGGGTCAAATCTCGGTGAAAATGCTGGGTCAGTTCTCAATGACATTCAACAGGTCAATCCACGGCAGGCGCGGCAGTTCGCTGAAGCCATGGGACGCGTTGCCAAGACGGATCATTTGGATGCCGAGATGCTGGCCAGAATGGGCAGTGCCCTGCAGCTCAAACCCACCCAAACGCATTCCGAAGCCCAGGCCGATCTTCGCGAATTGCTCGTGTTCCGCCGTGGTTTGATCAAGGACCGCACCGCAGCCAAGACACGGCTCAAGACTGCGAGGCAGAAGATGCTGCGGGGTTTGCTCACGCAGTGACTGGGCCAGATCGAACGGCAGTTGGCCCGGGTGGACACCGCCATGAAAGCGATTGTAGCATCCGATCCTGATCTGGCCGACCGCCTGGAAATACTGATCAGCATTCCCGGCATTTCGACGACGTCGGCAATCGCATTGCTTGCAGACATGCCAGAACTCGGAGCGCTCACCGGAAAGCAAGCCGCAGTCCTTGCCGGTTTGGCGCCGATCTGGCGCCAGTCAGGCCAATGGCAGGGACACGAACGGATACAGGGCGGCAGGCCGTCCATCCGGCAAGCGCTGTTCATGCCGACGCTTTGCGCGATCCAGCACAACCGGGCAGCTCGTAACAAATTCGATGACCTGATCCGAGCCGGAAAACCGCGCAAGGTCGCCGTGACAGCCGTCATGAGGAAGCTCGTCGTCCTTGCAAACGCATTGATCAGAGACGGTCGAAAATGGAGGCCAGATCCCGCTTGATCAACACGGATACTCGGGACATTGCATTCGCAATGCCCTGCCGGGCAGCGGACAGCACAGGCGTCCGCTTTCGCGGTGATGGAGAATGGCTCTCGCGCAAGCATGGCGCGACGCGCAGACTCGAATGGCGCAAGGTGCATCTGGCGATCGACACGGCCACCGGCGATATCCGCGTTGTCGAATTTACGTCCAGCAGGCAAGGCGATAGCCCTATCTTGCCGGAGTTGCTGGCGCGGATACCGACCGGAGAAGAGATCGAAACCGTCACCGCCGACGGCGCCTATGACACATGCCGCTGCCACGCGGCGTTCCTTGAACACGGTGCTGAACCGATCATCCCGATCCGCCGCAATGGTCGAGCGTGGAAGCCGGACTGCCCTGCCGCGATATCGCGAGACGAGATCCTGCGCGCGACACGATGTCTGGGTCGGTCTATCTGGAAGACATGGACCGGCTACCACGCCCGAAGTCGCGTCGAAGCCCTGCCTCTCGGGCCATTGCTCCGCAATGCCCTGCCGTCCAGTGAATGAACCGCCTCAAGCTTTTCGGCGATCGGATCATGTCACGAGACCCTGACCGCCAGACTGCCGAAGTCCAGATCCGCATCGCCATCATGAACCGCTGCTCAGCCTTGGGAAGAGCCGAGACCGTGGCCATCGGCTGCGACATGAAGGGAAAGGGGCGGATCATCATGACGTCCAATTAGCGTAACAATGCCGGTCTGGAGCTGCGCCTCTCAGAGGGCCATGGTGTCCCGAGGATCCAGCCCTCCACCTGCGCGAACATGGCGACGGGTTCCGGACGTGGCGGCTCGAACGTCGAGGCAAGCAGGCCGGTCCTGTCCGCATCACGCAACCAGCTGGCGACACAGAAGGCATCATGCTGTTCTCCCGTCGGCGCGTCACGGGGGTACCGTGTCAGTTGACAACCATTGCTAGGCTCCAGACCCATTGATTTCAGGCGTTTGGCATGATTCAGGCTCTGCAACGAGACCTGATCGATGAGCAATCTTTATTGGCTGAGCGATGCCCAGATGGAACGCCTGAAGCCGTTCTTTCCCAAGAGCCATGGCAAGCCTCTTGTCGATGATCGCCGCTCCCTGAGCGGGATAATGTTTATCAATCGCAATGGCTTGCGCTAGTGTGATGCGCCGAAGGAATATGGCCCGGCGAAGACCCTCTACAACCGTTGGAAGCGCTGGAGCGACAATTGGGGCCTCGCCCGGATCATGGTGGGTCTGGCTGCCGAAAGCGCCGAGCACAAGACGATCATGATCGATGCGACCTATCTCAAGGCGCACCGCACGGCGTCGAGCCTGTGCGTGAAAAAGGGGGCGCAAACGTCAGTTCGGGCGGACCAAAGGTGGCATGAACACCTAGCTGCTCGCTGTTGCCGACTCGAAGGGGCGGCCGATCGGGTTCTTCATGTCCGCCGGGCAGGTCAGCGACAACACAGGAGCCGCGACTCTTCTGGGCAGTCTGCCGAAGGCGGGCTGGCTGCTGTCCGACAGGGGCTATGACGCCGATTGGTTCAGAGAAGCGTTGAAAGACAAGGGGATAAAGGTCTCAATCCCCGGTCGAAAGTCCCGCAAGAAGGCCGTCAAATACGACAAACGGCGCTACAAAGGCCGAAACCGCATCGAGATGATGTTCGGCCGTCTGAAGGATTGACGGCGCGTCGCGACCCGATACGACCGCTGCCCAGAGACCTTCTTCTCCGCGATCATGCTCGCCGCAACCGTCCAGTTCTGGCTGTAAATTTCAATGAGTCTGGACCCTAGGCGACTTGCCTGACCGACTGTGAGAAGACGTCCGGTTCGACTGCGTTCTGAAATTCTGCGACAACCTCGCTCAGTTGGTTGGTCGCAGCCGTCAAAGCTGTGGTTGCAGCGGAAGTCTCCTCGAACATTGCCGCATTTTGTTGCGTCAGTTGATCAAGTTCCCCCATCGTGATCTTCAGGTCCGCTATCCCTTGCGAATGCGTTCCGATGACCGATGCGATCTTCTGCATCGAATCCGACGCACGCCGCACAGCTTCCAGGACACCGCGAAGGACGACGCCTGCATTGTCGACGAGTTCTACACCGTTTTTCACCTGCCGGGCACTGTCGTTTATGAGATCATTGATTTCGCGCGCTGCGTCCGAAGACCGGCCAGCCAGTGCCCGCACCTCTGACGCGACGACGGCAAAGCCTTGACCGGCGGCTCCTGCACGGGCAGCTTCAACCCCGGCATTCAGGGCAAGGAGGTTCGTCTGCAGTGCCACGTCTTCGATCAAATCGACAACTGACAGGATCTTGTCAGAGCTGCTCCTGATTTTCCCCATCGCTTCCAACGCACCTTCGACCACTGTCATTCCGTCTTCCGCGTCCTTCCGGGTTCCGGTTGTCAACACCGAAACTTCCTTGGCATCCTCAGAGGCCGCGGCCATGGCACCACTGATGACATCAATCCGCGATGTCACGCTTCCCAGTGCGTTCGCCTGATCCTCTGTACGTTTCGCAAGCTTGTCGGACGCCATCGCTATGCTTTTCGTGTCGGTTTTAATGGAATGCGCGGTTTCCTGTACGCTGCCCATGGCGAACGATAGCGAGGCGACCGCGCCGTTGAATTGACTGCGTAGCGGCTCGAACTGGACAGGGAAAACGGTCGCGATCTGTGTTCCCAGATCGCCTTTGGCCAGCTTAGTCAACGCAGTGCTGAAATGCTCCATCACATTGAGCTGTTCCGCTTCCTTCTTCGCCAGGTTCGCCTGCAGTTCCTGAGAGGTCGACAACGCATCCGCCATTCTGAGCGTCTCCTGCTCGATCTGGTCGCGCTGCGATATCTGCACGCGCAAAAGGTAAAAAAGGCCTGCCGTTTCGGCGACCCACACAGCGCCGTGCAGCGCCAAGCGCCCCAGATCGAGCAGCAATCCGTTGCTTGGATAAATCAGGGTCGGAAGAAGGAGCGTCAGAACCGCGTGATGGAGAATGACGATTCCCGACGCGGCAAGCAGAGCGCGCTGGTCCTGCAGAATCACGAGAACAGCCAGCACGGCGAAATAGATCAAATGCGTATCAAGCTGCCAGGAGTGACCGGCCAATGCGGCCGTCAGCAATGGCAGCTGGCCCATGGCACCAAGCGACACGGCGACCCTGGCTATCCCGCCGCCTCGGGTTTGCAGGCCGATCGTGACCGCGGCAATCAGAAGCGAGATCACGAGGTAAGGCCATGGCGACAGCCCCACCAGCCAGGCACCGAGTGCCGGAACCGGCGTCATGCATAGATTGAGATACCCGATCAGGCGTAGACTGTTTGCGCGCGCCGATTCCGTGGAAGCGAGATTGTCAGTCATTTCAAACTCCGCAAAGTTGCGCCGCACGCGTGCCATCGAGAACAAGCCAGGCGCCTTCGATTTCAAGGCGTTGCGCAAATCCCTCCGGATGGCGGTCCGCATGGGCCAGAAGGGCAAAGGGCGCGCGCGTTGGCCCGATTGCGCGTCCACCGGCGCGTCGCAGGATGTCACCCAACTCGTCCATCGGGCCAACAACAAGAATTGTGTCCGTCGTCGGCGTGGGGCGACCGGTCAGGGCCAATACGGGCGCTGCCATCAACGGCAACGCGATCAAACAAATCATGGCAGCGATGCGCATCCCGTTTTCCTCAAGTTCCATCCAGGTTTGATGAGGAATAATCTTGACAGCTTACCGGACGGTTAAGTTGCTCAACCGTCCAGCCAAGGTCGAATATGAATATGTCTGGGATTTTAGTCGTGGCAGTCGCTTGGGAGAGAATCGCTCCGTGCCGCCGTCGTTTTGGCTATTCCGCTGAAGCCATACGCGGCAGGGCACACGCGCTTTCCTGATCGCAGTATGCCGATCACGAACATGGCCAGGCACAGCAGGAAAATGACAGGCCGTTCGCTTCAGGGCCACAGCGACCCGTGGGACACAGCGGTTACAGACCCGAAGTCTGTGCGTCGCGGCTACGTTTTAGATGCGACTTCGGCGTTGGAAACGAGGAGATAGCCGGCGCGATGGACCGTCACGATTTCGACCGGGAAGGACCGGAGGCGACCGCGCAGCCGGTTTATCAGGACGTCGATAGTGCGGTCGCCGGGGGACCACTCGCGTCCGCAGGTGAATTGCGTCAGCTCGTCCCGCGTCTGCACCTGCCCTTCATTCAGCAGAAGCGCGTGCAGCAGCCGCGTTTCGGCGGGGGCAAGGATGATATGGTGCCTTTCGGTGTCGAGCCGTCGGCTACGGGGATCGAACGTCATGCCGGCAACCAGACAGACGTCGTGCCCGACCGGTCCCGTGGTTTCGGAGCGGGCCGTCAGCAACCGTCTGATCCGGCTGCTCAGTTCCAGGGGATTGAACGGCTTTGTCACATATTCCGTGGCCCCAAGCCCGATGCCCAAAAGTTTGTCGCGCGACTTGTCCATCGTGCTGAGGATGATGACCGGGCAGTCGCTCCGGCTTTTGATCGCTTGCAACAAAAGCAGCCCGTCACTATCCGGCAGTCGTCGGTCGAGCAGGACCAGATCGACATGGGTGTCGGCCAGCACGTCCTCGGCCTCGCGCGCCGATCCGGCAATGACGAAATCGGCCCCGGCCCCGGCGATGATGTCCTCGAGCATCAATTGCACGATGGGGTCGTCGTCGATGCACAGGACAGTTGCCCGCTTTGCGCTGGCCGAGGCGCGCAGCCGTTGCACCCGGTTGCTCATTCCGCCTCCCATGCCGCCGTCAGCCTTCTCCAGGACGGCAGGTCCGCCAGGTCCCGGTCCAGCGCGGAAAGGTGGGCGGCCAGATTCAGCGGCAGCGCATCATCGTTGCCACTGGCTTCGAGTTTGCGCAGCGCGGGTTCCAGATCCGACAAGCCGAGGATCGCGCAGCTTCCGGCCAGCCGGTGCGCGGCCAGCGTCAGCCCGTGTCGCGCCGTGTCGGGGGCGCGCAGCTGTCGGCGAAAGTCCGACCAGTTCGTGGCGAAAATGCCAATCATCGCCTTGACTGTGCCAGGCGCCAGCCCTTGCAGGCTGTCGGTATCCTCGCGGTCTTTCGTATCGGTCGGACCGTGGCGCATGCCGGAGCCGAAGATTGCAGAGGAAAGGCTGACCTGCCCGGCGGGCTTGGCGAGCACGTCGTCGAAGGCGGCCGAACGCCCGACCAGCGCATCGACATTGGCGGTCAGCGCGAGGAACTTTGCCCGGCGGCTCGTTCTGGCTTGCAGGTGGTCCACCAAGGTCGGACCATCGCCATCCGGCAAGAGGTAGTCGACCACGTAGACATCGAATTCGGCATCAGCGGCCACGCGCTTTGCCTCTTCGACCGATGCGGCGCGGGTGACGGTCAGTCCGATGCGTTCGAGTTGATGTGCGGTGATGTTCGCCCCGATGGGATCGTCGTCGATCAACAGGCAGGACTGCGCGAGCAGCACCTTGCCGGTGGCCTGTCGCGCGTTTCGGGGACCGGCGGGGTCCTGCGCCGCGACCCGGTACAGGGGGGTTTCGAACCAGACGAGGGCTCCGTTTTCGAGGTTCTCATAGCCGATGCGGCCCGACATGGCCTCGACCAGGTGGTGCGAGATCGCCAGCCCCAGGCCCGACCCGCCGTTGCCAGTATCGCGCGCCGTGGTGTTTTCGAAGGGGCGGAACAGGGCCGCCGCGGCGTGATCAGGCAGTCCGGGCCCATGGTCGCGCACGTCGAACCGCAGTGTTTCGCCGCCTTCGTCGGTCGGATTGCACCGGACCGACACCATCACCCCATCGCCATTGTCGGCCTTCTGCGCATTCGACACCAGGTTGCTGAGCACCTGCTGGATCATGCCCCAGTCGATATGCACCGATCTGGGCACATCGGCGCCGATCTCGAAGGCAAGCGGTGTGCGCGCAAGGTTGCGTCCGATGGTGGCGATCCGGCTGAAGACCCGGAGTTCTTCGAACAGGTCGGTGTCCGTGGGGCGCGGCACCGGGGGATCGTTTTCGAACTTGGAGTAATTCAGCACGTTGCTGAGGGTCTGCAACAGCGTCTTTCCCGCGCCCTCGATCACGTCAAGAAAGGTCTCGGAGCTGGCCGCATCCGCGGTGCGCAACAGCTCGACCGCGCCCAGAACGCTGTGCAGCGGCGTGCGGATCTCGTGGCTCATCGTGGCAAGGAAACGCGACATGCCGCGTTCGGATTGCAGGGCTTCTTCGGCACACAGCCGATGCGCCGTCACGTCGTTGAGCAGCACCACGTGTCCGAGGGCAGTATTTTCCACAGCGTCGTGCAGCACGCGGGTGCGCACGTCGAAACAGCGCGGCCCGTCCAGCGTGTCCAGCCAGACCGGATCCTCCATCGTATCAGGGCGTTCCATGATCCGGTCGACCACCGCCTGCAGCGACCCCTTGCGCAACCGCATGGAGCGCAGATAGATGATGTCGCCCTCGTGCGCATCGCGTCCCAGGAACAGTTCCGCCGCAGCCCGGTTCGCGTTGACCAACCGCCCGCCGTGATCCAGCAGGAACGCTGCATTCCTCAGGCTTTCGAAGACGGCGAAATACCGGTCCTTGTCCAGCGCAATGGCGCGGCTGCGTTCCTGGAGTTCGCGCAGGCGCAGGTTGTCGTTGTTGTCGTGCCAGTCCGCGCTGATGCTGAGTTCGGTCTCGTCAAAGAAGTCCCGCACCCGGATCGACTCCCGCGCCGTTATGCCGCCGGGCATCCGGGCCAGTTCGGCAAGGAACAGATTGCGGAAGTGCTTGAACAGGCCCAGGTACATCTGGAGCGTGATCCCCAGCGAGCGATGCTGTCGGGCGATCCTTCGCATCCGGGAAAACCGCGGGTCCGCCGCGTAATCCTTCATGGCCAGCGGCCCGTCCGGCCCGTCATCGTCGCGAGCCAGATATTTGCCGAGCGATTCCGTCACGCTGACGACAGCCTCGACCCAAGCGGCGCGGATCGTCGTGGTCAGCGGCGCATAGCCGTTCGTCTTCGCGATGTCGATGGACTGGTCGACCAGCGCATCGAGCCGCGTGTCTAGGAAATCCGTCAGCGCGTCGCTGTCGCTGTTGCGCCCAAAACCGGACGCGTTGTCTGTCGTCATACCTGTCGGCATCAGCATCCCGGCCCGTCAGGCCCCCCTCCCAAGAAGCACCGCTTGAACGCGATAAGACCACCATATTCGGCTTTCGCAAACCCGCCACGCGCGACGTTTACAACTCGTTTACATACCGTAACAACTTCGCAGCCTTTGGCGGCGGTTCCTTCTCTAACCTCCGAGTCAATGATCGACCCAGCAAATTGGGCGCATAGCCAAAGGGAGGATGAACATGCTGCGCATGAAGCGTCGTGAGTTCCTGCAAACGTCATCACTCGCCGGTGCCGGCGTTCTGGCCGCCAACAAGGCGTGGTCCTTGAACCGGCTCGAACCCATCGGGGACACCCTGGCCGAGGAATACCCCTATCGCGATTGGGAGGACCTCTATCGCCGGGAGTTCACCTGGGACAAGATCGGCAAGGCCGCTCACTGCATCAATTGCCTCGGCAACTGCGCCTTTGACGTTTACGTCAAGGACGGCATCGTCATCCGCGAAGAGCAGCTGGCGAAATACCCGCAAATCAATCCCAACGTCCCCGACGCCAACCCGCGTGGCTGCCAGAAGGGGTCGATCCATTCCGCAGCCATGTACGAGGGTGACCGCCTGCGCTACCCGATGAAACGGGTGGGCGCGCGCGGCGAGGGCAAGTGGCAGCGCATGGAGTGGGACGACATCACCGAAGAGATCGCCGACAAGGTGATCGACATCTTCGAGAAATACGGTCCCGGCAAGCTGATGACCCACACCGGGTCTGGCAGCCAGTCGATGGTCCGGTTCGCTGCACCCTATCGCTTTGCCTCCCTGGTCGGTGGGGTGCAGCTGGATATCTTCACCGATGTGGGCGACCTGAATACCGGTGCACATCTGGCCTACGGCAACCCGTTGGAAAGCTTCACCTCCGACGCCTGGTTCGACGCCGATTACATCATGATGTCACTGTTCAATCCCAGCGTGACACGTATCCCTGACGCGCATTACCTGTGGGAGGCCAAGTACAACGGCGCCCGCATTATTTCGGTGGCGCCGGACTACAACCCCTCGTCGATCCATGCCGATCTGTGGATGCCGATCAAGCAGGGCGCGGACCCGTTTCTCGCCATGTCCATGGTCAATGTCATCATCGAGGAGGGGCTCTACAAGGCGGATTTCGTCAAGGAACAGACCGACCTTCCCGTGCTGGTGCGTACCGACACCGGCAAGTTGCTGCGCGAGGCCGATCTGGTCGATGGCGGCTCGGACCAGAACTTCTACCATTGGGATCTGAACAGCGGCGCGGCCGTGATGCTGAAGGGCTCGATGGGCTCCGAAGAAAAGACCATCGCGCTGGATGGCATCGATCCCGCTCTCGAAGGCACGTTTACCGTCGAGGGGATCGAAGTCACCACCGTCTTTGAAAAGGTCCGCGCCGAGGCATCTAATTACACGCCCGAAGTCACGGCGGCAGAGACCGGCCTAGCCCCCGAAATGGTGCGGGGCGAGGCGCGCCTGTTCGCCGCCGCCGAAAAGGCGATCCTGATGCTGGGCTTCAACGTCGGGCGTTATTCCAACGGGATCTACACCGGCTGGGCGCAGTCGCTGATGCTGGCGCTGACCGGGCATGGCGGCAAGACCGGCGGCCTCGACACGTCCTGGATCGACTGGAACCATGGAGCGTGGCTGCAACTGGCGCTCTACGGCTTCGAGAAGCTGCCGCGGCTGGAACCCGGTGGTCTGGGGGAATTCCAGCGCGGTAACATGATCGAGCACGCCCGGAAGTATTTCGACGCCGACAAGCTGAAAGAGCGCGTCGGGTTCAACATCGACGAGATGGAAGAGATGATCAACGAGAGCATCCAGGAAGGCTGGATGCCCTACAACGGCGACATGAAGGGGCTGATTTCCGTCGCGGACAACAAGTTCCGCCGCAACAAGTTCGCCGACAAGTACCGCGAACGCATCCTTCACGAAGTCGAGGAGTTGTTCGTCGACATCAACGTGCGCATGGACAGCACCGCGCAATGGGCCGATTACCTGCTGCCCGCCGCCAGCCACTACGAGGCCTGGGATTTGCGCGGGATCGGTTTCCACCGCTTTATCAATGTGTTCTCCCGGCCCGTCGATCCGATTGGCGAGGCAAAGCCCGACTGGGACATCATGGAATTGCTCACCCGCAAGATCCAGGAGCGGGCCATCGCCCGAGGGATCACCGGCTATCAGGATGGCGAGGTCAGCCGCGACCTTCACACGATCCACGATGACTTCACCATGAACCAGACGATCATGACCGATTACGACGCCACCAAGTGGCTCGTGGACAACAGCCCGGAAATGGGCGGCGTGACGTTGGAGGAGGCCGCCGAACAGGGCTTCATCGTGATGAACGAAAAGGGTGGCGCGAACCAGCCGCTTCCGGTGGACGAACCCTACAGTCCCTTTGTGGCGCAGACCCGGGACAAGAAGCCCTACGAAACCCTCACCGGGCGCGTGACCTTCTACTGCGACCACCCGACGTTCGAGAAACTGGGCGCCGTGGTGCCTACCGCGCGGCGTCACGCCGGGGCGGAAGCCTCCAACTACCCGCTGTCCTTCTACTCGCCGCACACCCGCTGGGGCATCCACTCCAACTGGCGGTCGAACAAGTTCATGCTGCGGCTGCAACGGGGCGAACCCAACATCTACATCAGCCCGAAACTGGCGGCACAAAAGGGCATTACCGACGGCTCCAAGGTGCGCGTCTTCAACAGCGCGGGCGAGTTCTTTGCCCAGGCCAAGTTCTACCCCAGCCTGCCCGAAACCTCGATCATGATGGAACACGGCTGGGAGCCGCATCAGTACGAGCAGTGGAAGCCCATGAACAACACCATGGCCACGCTGATCCAGCCTTTGGAACTGGCGGGCGGATGGGGCCACCTCGGCTTCAAGCTCTTCAAATGGAACGCAAACCAGCTCGCGCATGAAAGCAGCGTCGACGTGGAACCGGCGTAACAGCCACGTGAGAGGGAGGAAAAAGACATGGCCGTGAAACGTCAGCTGAGCATGGTTCTGGACCTGAACAAATGCATCGGATGCCACACCTGCACATCCGCGTGCAAGTTGCAGTGGACCAACCGCAATGGTCGCGAATACATGTACTGGAACAACGTCGAGACCCGGCCCGGCACCGGGTATCCGAAGAACTTTCATGACATGGGGGGCGGGTTCGACGAAGACGGCGCGCTGCGCATGGGCAAGGAACCCAGCGCCGAGGATTACGGCGTGCCGTGGGAGTACAACTACGAAGAAGCCCTGATGACCGGTACCGACCCCTGGCTGCGTCCCAACGTCAAACCGACCTGGGGCGCCAACTGGGACGAGGACCAGGGCGAAGGGGACTACCCGAACTCCTACTATTTCTACCTGCCAAGACTTTGCAATCACTGCGAAAATCCGGCCTGCCTCGCGGCTTGCTCCCGCAATGCGATCTACAAGCGGCAGGAGGATGGCATCGTCCTGATCGACCAGGAACGCTGCCGCGGCTACCGCTACTGCGTCTCCGCCTGTCCCTACAAGAAGGTCTACTTCAACGAGGAAATCTCGAAGTCGGAGAAGTGCATCTTCTGCTACCCGCGTATCGAAAAAGGCCTGCCCACCGCCTGCGCGAAGCAATGCGTCGGTCGCATCCGCTGGATCGGATACCGCGACGACGAGGCCGGCCCGATCCACACGCTGGTGGACAAGTACAAGGTCGCCCTGCCCCTCTACCCGGAGATGGGGACAAAGCCGAACGTGTTCTACGTTCCGCCCCTCTCGCCGCCAAAGATCGACGGGGACGGCGGTGCCACGACCGAGTCCCGCGTCCCGCTGGACTACCTCGAAAGCCTCTTCGGCGACGGGGTCAGCGCGGCGCTGGAAACCATCACCGCCGAGCGCGCCAAGAAGGCCGCAGGCAGCGAGAGCGAGCTGATGGACACCCTGATCGGCTACCGTCACGCCGAAATGTTCAAGCTCAGCTGATGTCGGTCGCGGTCAGATCACGCCCGCCCATGGGCGACAGCCCGGCACGGGCCCGGGCCAAGGAACGCATCTGGCGCCTCGCGGCGCTGGCCTTCGGGCATCCGTCCCGGGAGTTCTTCGATGCCGTGGCCTCCGGTCGTTTCCACGAGGCGTTCAGCGACGCGTGGGGCGATGCCACCGGATCGCCCTGGCCCCGGATGCCCGCCTCGCCGGACTTCGCCAGCTTCGAGGCGGGCTACATCACCGCCTTCCTGCATGCCCGCGGCGGCAAACCCGTCGCGGCCCTGCTGGCAGGGGATCACGATCACATCCTCGCCGGACTGGCGCGGCCAATGTTCATGCTCAACGTCGCGGCCTTCTACAAGCACTTCGGCCTGAAGGCCGCGACCGGCGACGAAGGCCGCAACGACGAGCCAGACCATCTGGCGTCGATGCTGGAACTGATGGCGGTGCTCTGCCACCTCGAGGCGACGGCGCTGGCGCGGGGCAAGGATGCCTCCGCCTATCGCCGGGCACAGCGCGATTTCCTGTGCCGCTACCTCGGCCCCACGCTGGAGGCCGTCGCCGGTCTGCTTCGGCGGACCCCGGTGGAACTGCTGGACCCGAGCATCGCCCTGCTGGTGCAGGACATCAGCGCCTGGGCCGAGGTCCAGATCAACGAATTGGAGGTCCGCGTCGGCCCGTTCAACGACCCCAACGCGCCCAAAACCAGCAGCGGCCCCGTTCAGACGGCGGCACAGAACCTCTGGGGATAAGGAGACCCACCATGCGAAGAACGCTTGCGACCCTGACCGCATTTGCCCTGCTTTCGGCTCCGACCCTGTCCGTGGCGCAGACCCTAGGCGAGGGGAATGTCAAACTGCTCGAAGCCTCTGATACCGTCCCGGTCTCGAAAATTCCGGACGGCATCTACCTGCGCACCGTCAACGATCCCGAGGACATCATCTGGGACCGCCTGCCGGAATATCGCGTCGCCATGAACCCCGCCCCGGCGGTGCATCAATCGGTGGAACTGCGGGTCAACTACGACGCCGAACCAAGCTACCTATACCTGAACCTCGCCCGGACCTCCGAACGGCTCTACGTCCGCATGCGCTGGACGGACGAGACCAAGGACACGGAAACCGCCTTCGACCGGTTCCGCGATGGCGTGGCGGTGCAGTTCTCGCTGGGAGATGACGAGACCTCCTACATGATGGGCGACGGCCCCGAGAGCGCGGTGAACATCTGGTACTGGCGCTCGGGCAACGACGCGGTGCAGAACCTCGCGGCGGGCGGTCCCGGCAGCACCACCGTGCTCGACGAACAGCCGGTCAGCGGGAAGAGCCTGTATACCGAACGGGACGGCGATCCGAACCAGTGGACCGTCGTCATGTCCCGTCCCATTGCCTCGGACGGCGCGCATAACGCATCCTTCGACCGTGACGCGGTGCCGATGGCCTTCGCCGTCTGGCAGGGCGCGGAGAAGGAGCGCGACGGGTTCAAGCGCGTTTCGGACGGCTGGATCCTTCTCGACATGGCATCGGAGTAAGCGATGGATTTCCTAACCCCCGAAGAGAAGGCCAGCGTTCCCCGGACGGATTGCGGGCTGGGCCATGCCTGCCAGTTCTGCCCGAAGGAAAGCAGCTGCACGCTGGACAAACCCTATCACAACAAGGTTCTGATCGAAAACCGCCTGCGCGAGATCGACCAGATCATCGTCGTGCTCGCCAACAAGGGCGGCGTCGGCAAAAGCACCGTCAGCGCCAACCTGGCCGCCGGTCTGGCCCGCGAGGGCTTTCGCGTCGGCGTGGCCGATGCGGACATCCATGGCCCGAACCAGAGCCGCTTCTTCGGCTTTGCCGGGGCTAAGATCCGCACAACGCCAGCGGGATTGCAGACCCATGGCTTCGTCACCGACGGGATCGACCACCCGGTCGCCGTGGGCTCGCTGGCGTTCATGCTGGAGGACGACACCACGCCCATCGTCTGGCGGGATGCCTACAAGCATGACTTCATTCACCATCTGATCGGCAGCTTCGATTGGGGATCGCTGGATTTCCTGGTGGTCGACATGCCGCCGGGCACCGGCAACGAGCTCATCACCCTGTGCGACATGCTTGAGGGCAGCAATGTCTCGGCGGTGCTGGTGACCTCGCCGCAGGCGGTGGCGCAGATGGACAGCCTGAAGGCCGGGCGCTTCTGCCGCGAACGCGGCCTGCCCGTGATCGGGGCCGTGGTGAACATGGCGGGCGTGCAATGCCCGCATTGCCACGAGGAATTCCACCTGTTCCCGGACGCCGGGATCGGCGAGGCGCTGGCCCGTCTGGACATTCCCCGGATCGCGGAGATTCCGCTCGCGCCCGAGCTTGCTCTGGGCTCCGACCGGGGCGAACCCGTCGTGACCGCCATCGCTGACAGCGTGGTGGCGCGGGCCTTCGATCCGATGATCGACGCGGTCGCCGCCCTTGGCCGCATTGGCTTCCGGGAGGCGGTCGCGGCCGCGATGCCGGATGTCTTTGCCGAGAACCTCGATGACGCGGACCTGCGCGCGGCACTGGCGTCGCTGCCCGGAAACGACGCGCTGGGTGCCGAGCTTTCGGAATTGTTGAACCACGAGGCAGGCAGGCTGAAACAGGCCTCGCAACCGGCAAAGGGACACGGCTAGATGGACGGATCGGTCGAGACTGTATCGCGTCGCGGGTTCTTCCGCGGCCAGTTCGGCACGCGCCCGGAGGCCGCCGCAGGCTGGTACTCGGTCGCGGGCCTGCCCGCCGGGGCGGATGACGTGTTCTGGGATGGCTGGGCCGATGAGGCCGGGCTTTTCGTGGTGGGCGATCACGGCGCGATCAACCATTTCGACGGCGCGGACTGGGTTCGCCTCCCAAGCCCGGCCCCAGTGCCCCTGCATGCGCTTTGGGGTCGGGACCGGAGCGACCTCTGGGCGGTCGGCTGGATGGGGCTGATCCTTCGCCACGATGGCGCGGACTGGGTACATGTGCAGGGCTGCGTGGTGGATGCCGGTGGCAAATACGCCTCCGTCGACGAAAACACGCCGCTGTTCGCCATCTGCGGCGATGCCGAAGGGCGGGCTTGGGCGGTGGGCGATCGCGGCCGCGTGCTGCATTTCGACGGCACCGGATGGACCGTCGAACCCGCCGGGACAAAGGCGCATCTGCGCACGGTGATCACTCTGGACGACGGACGGGTGCTGGCAGCGGGTGGTGACGGCACGGTGCTGCTGCGCGATCCGGACGGGGCATGGACGGTGCTCGACTGCCCGGTGGCCTCCAATTTCACTGCGGCCATGCGCTTGCCCGACGGGCGTGTCCTGCTGGCCGGCGGGCGGTACTTCATCCAGGCCAACGGCTTTCGCGGCGACCTCGTGATGTGGGACGGCAAAGGCTTTGAACGGCTGTTCACCGACACCGAGTTCAGCCGTTTCCGCGCCCTCGGCAAAAGCGGCAAGGGCATCCTCGCGCTTGGCGATGCCGGGCAGATCCACCTGATCCGCGAGGACCGCGTCGACCGGCTGCAAAGCGGCACGGGCCACGACCTGCTGGGACTGGTCGACCTGCCCTCCGGCGAGGTCATGGCGGTCGGCGATTACGGCAGCCTCCTCGTGGGCGACAGCGCCGCGCTGGACTGTTTCGCGCCCGCCATCCTGCCCGGCCAGGACCCGTCGAACTGGTCCGCGATGGACAGCGGCACCGACCGCCAGCTGTGGGGCATGTGGCACGATCCCGAACGGGACACGCTTTATGCCTGCGGCGAGGAAGGCACCGTGCTGATCCATGATCGCGGCCAGTGGGAAGCGTTGCCACCGGCGGGCGAACTCGGGATTCACGACCTCGCCCGCGCCCCGGACGGCGGCCTGCTGGCGGCGGGACAACTGGGCGAGATCCACCATTTCGACGGCACCACCTGGCGCAAGCATTTCGACCTGTTCATGGACGTCACAATCCTGTCGCTGTGGTCCGATGGCCGCGGCCAGATCTTTGCCGCGGGCGACGAGGGGCTTGTCCTGCACTGGGCGGGCGAAAGCTGGGAACGCATGCCGTCGGGCACGAAGAGCGCGCTCTACGGGGTCTGGGGAATGGATGCCGAACACCTGCTGGCCGTTGGCGATTTCGGCCAGGTCATGCGCTGGAATGGCAAGCGCTGGGACGAATTCAACGCGGGCACCGAACACTTCCTGTTCGACGTCTGGGGACGCTCGCTGAGCGACATTTTCGTCGTGGGGCTGTCCGGCACCATCGGCCATTTCGACGGCGCGCAGTGGCACATCACCCCGGCGCGGGCGCGAAACGACCTGTTGGCGCTGGCCGGGACCGCAACCGATGTCGTGGCCGTCGGGGCGGCGGGTGCTGCGGCCCGCCATGACGGCCAGCGCTGGCACATGGACCCGACCGGCACCACCGCCGGACTACGCGCCGTCGCGGTGGACGGCAGAGGCCATTACCATGCGGCGGGAGACGGCGGGACAATCCTTCGCCGTGACGCCGAATGAACGCGGTGGCGTCCCGGGCCCCGCACCTGACAGCGGAGGCTTGTCCTCCCGAGCCTCCGCTGTTGGGCTATATCCAGTCCCGTGATCGCGGGGCCGACGACATGATCCTGAGCAACGTCGCCGACCGCCTGATCGCGCAGGGGATGCGGGTTTACGGTGCCATCCAGATCAACCGCGAACGGCGCGACGGGCAGCGCTGCGACATGGACATCAGAATTCTGCCCGACGGCCCGGAGATCCGTGTATCGCAAAGCCTGGGTCTCGGCGCACGCGGCTGCCGGTTGGACAGCGGCGCGCTGGAAACGGCGGTCGCGCGGGTTGGCGCGTCCCTAGGTGCAAGCGCGGACCTGCTGATCGTCAACAAGTTCGGCAAGCAGGAGGCCGGAGGCGCGGGCTTTCGCACGCTGATCGGGGACGCCATCTCCCGCGGCGTGCCGGTCCTGACCTGCGTGAACGCGTTAAACCAGGAGGCCTTCGACCAGTACTCTGCCGGATTTCAGGTGCGTCTGGACGCCCGCGAAACGGCGCTGGTCGGTTGGTGCATGGGTTTGCGAAGGGCCACCTGACTTTGCGGTCCATGTGTGTCCGGTCGTCACCGCGTGAACTGTTACACGGCTCATCAACTGGATTTTCGGCAAGTTGCGTCCGAAGCTGCCGATAGACGTCCGGGCGATCCGGGTCCGGTTCGAGATCACCGAGGTAACGCGACGGTCATTGGCCCAGTGCGTGGCCTGGCGGATGGCCGAAACAGTGATGATCGCGTTCGAACAATCTTGGCCGGAACCTGCCCATGACCGTCTTCATATCACGACCCGCCAGTACACCCGGCTCGTGCGCGACTGGTTCTCTTCCATCGGACTGTAACGCTCGTCGCATGGCATGCATTCCATGCGACGGTCAAAGGTAGCGCAAATCTATCGGAAGACAGTGTACCTGCGGGATGTCCAGCTTCTTCTCGGTCACGCCTCGGGGTGGACAGCACCGTGGTTATGCCCATCCGGGAGATGCCTTGGTGATCTCTGCGGGTTTCGAAATCCGAACGTGAGGGTCGAAGGCTGCGCCTGCCCTATTCAGACCGTCATGGAATGGGTATCAACGGCCTATGCACGCCCCCACTTGTTAGCTTCAGGCACTTGACCATGGGGCGGGCGCATCGCGCCGCCTCGCCTTCGGCGCGTGGGTCGAGCGCGCGGTCTGAGGCGTGCTTTGATCTGGTTCCCTTGCATAGCGCCGAGAAAATTGCGAGCTTGACCGGAAACGAGCATCTGCCCTGCCTTTTCGCCACGCACGCCCTTTTGCCCCCTCTCTCGGGTCAGCCCCAGATGATCTCGAGCTGGCTGAACAGTGCGGCGACGATCGGATCTGCCTCCCGTGCCTTCGGAGTCAGCATGACGAGACAGGCGGGAACGCTTTGGGTCTCACACAGGCTGAGGCCGAAGGAATGCTGCTGGTTCAGGGCAATGGTTTCGCGACACAGGCACAGCCCGACCCCGGCACGCACCATTTCCAGCATCGACGCCTCGTGGTCCACCAGTGCGACGATGTTTTGCGTGCAGCCGTGCTCCGCGAAAATCCGACCCAGAAGCCGGTTGTGGACCGAGGCCGCGGTCGTGCCGATCCACGGAAGTTTCGCCAGGTCGCTCCAGTCGGCCGTGACGACACGGGAATCCCAGCCGACCGGGGCGATGATGCGGTAGTTGAATGTGGCGAGCTGCCTCACCTGCATCGCCTCCTCGGATGCAAGCGCGTCGACCGCGGCAGGGTCTGTCAGGTAGAACCCGGCGTCGATCTGGCGTCGATGGAGCTTTTCGAGGATTTCGCCGCTGATGCCATGCACCAGCTCCGTTGTGATGCCGGGATGCGCCTTGCCCAGTTGGCTCAGCAGGCGGCCGAGCCGGATGAACTCGGGGTCCACGATCGTCCCGATGCGAAGCGCCCCGGACACGTGCCCGACCCGTCCGATCGCGTGTTGCCGGAAGTCGGCCATGGCGTTCAGGACGGCTTCGGCCCTTGGAAGCAAGGCCTTGCCGTCCGGGGTCAGGTCCAGCCCGTGCGGTGCGCGCTTGAAGTAGGTGACGCCGGTTTCCTCGCTCAGGCGCCTGATCTGATGACTGATCGCAGGTTGCGTCAGGTTCAGCACCTCGGCGGCCCGCGACACGCTGCCCTCCCGCGCGACGGTGACGAAGGCCAGAAGCCCGTTGAGATTGAAGACCCGCTCCATATTAGTATTCTTAATATCAGTCACAGAAATAAGTCATTGGGAAAACGCGTCCTCCCTTCTTAAACACGCTCCACAGAAGCGCAGGGAGGAGCCTTCGACCAGATCGCCCGCAGTTGCGGGGCGATGTCTGGCGGCGTGCATGACCTTGCATATAGGCGAGGATTTCATGGCCACAGCGACATCCGAATTCGATTTCATCGTGATTGGCGGCGGCTCCGCTGGCTGCCTGCTGGCCAATCGGCTGAGCGCCGATCCCCAAAACAGTGTTCTGTTGCTCGAAGCGGGCAAACCCGACAATTACCACTGGATCCATGTGCCTGTCGGGTATCTGTACTGTATCGGCAACCCCAGGACCGACTGGTTGTACAATACCGAGCCGGACAAGGGGCTGAACGGGCGGACCCTGCGCTATCCACGCGGCAAGACGCTGGGCGGCTGTTCCTCGATCAACGGCATGATCTACATGCGAGGGCAGGCGCGCGACTACGACAATTGGGCGAGCCTCACCGGGGAAGCGGGCTGGAACTGGGACAATTCCCTGGCCGATTTCATGGCCCATGAGGATCACCACAAGCTGGACAACGGCAACGATCCCGCCACGGGCGACAACAGCCGGTTTTCCGACATGCACGGGCACGGCGGCGAATGGCGGGTTGAAAAACAGCGGCTGCGGTGGGATGTGCTCGACAGTTTTGCCGATGCGGCAGAGCAGATGGGCGTCCGGAAAACCGACGATTTCAACAGTGGCGACAATGCCGGCGTCGGCTATTTCGACGTCAACCAGCGCTCTGGCTGGCGGTGGAACACATCCAAGGCCTTCCTGCGGCCTGCGAAACAGCGGCGCAACCTGACGGTCTGGACCGAGGCCCAGGTCGAGAAGCTGACCTTTGAAACGGGCGCCGACGGCGCGCCGCGCTGCACAGGCGCGCGGGTCAACCGCAAGGGCCGGACGGAGAACGTGACTGCCCGGCGCGAGACCATCCTGTCCGCAGGGGCGATCAACTCGCCGCAGATCCTGCAGCTTTCGGGGATCGGGCCGTCAGACGTGCTGCGCACGCTCGGCATCGAGGTTCTGCGCGACGCCCCGGTCGGAGAGAACCTGCAGGATCACCTTCAGATCCGTGCGGTCTACAAGGTCGATGGCACCCGGACGCTGAATACCCTTGCCGCCACGCTGTTCGGCAAGGCGACCATTGGCATGGAGTACGTCTTTCGACGGTCCGGGCCGATGAGCATGGCCCCCAGTCAGCTTGGCGCGTTCACCCGTTCCGACGAGACGCGCGCCCATGCCAACCTCGAATATCACGTTCAGCCGCTCAGCCTTGATGCTTTCGGCGAACCTCTGCACGCTTTCCCGGCCATGACCGTGAGCGTCTGCAACCTGAACCCCAGCAGCCGGGGAACCGTGCGCCTGCGGTCTGCCAATTTCCGCGACGCGCCCTTGATCTCGCCGAACTACCTGGACACCGAGGACGACCGCAAGGTCGCGGCAGACAGCCTGCGCCAGGTGCGGCGGATCATGGCGCAGCCTGCGATGGCCAGCTACCGGCCCGAGGAATTCAAGCCCGGCATCCAGTACCAGACCGACGAAGACCTCGCGAAACTGGCGGGCGACATCGCCAACACGATCTTTCACCCCGTCGGCACCGTGAAGATGGGCCGCGATGACGACGAGACGGCCGTGCTGGACCCGCATCTGAGGGTGAAGGGTGTCCACGGGCTGCGGGTGGTCGATGCCAGCATCATGCCGGAAATCACCAGTGGCAACACCAATTCGCCGACCCTGATGATCGCCGAAAAAGCGGCCCGCTGGATCCTGGCCGGCCAATGACACGTGCGTCCAACCTCGGAGGAAACATGCGCACTTCGTTTTCGAACCTGCCGCTCACCGGCGTCAAGGTGGTTGATTTCGGCCAGTATATCGCGGGGCCTGCCGTCGCCATGTTGCTGGGTGATCTTGGCGCGACGGTCATCCACATCGACCCGCCGTGCGGCCCGATGTGGGACAGCCCGGCCAATGCCACGCTCATGCGCAACAAGTTGATCGTGAACCTCGACCTCAAGTCCGAACAGGGGCTGGCCGAGGCCCGGGTCCTGTGTGCGGAGGCCGACATCATCGTCGAGAACTTCCGCCCCGGCAAACTCGCGGCGCTGGGGATCGACTTTGCCGAGATGCGCAAGGAGCGCCCCGAACTGATCACGGTTTCCCTGCCGGGCTTTGCGTCGAACGACGCGGAGCGCCGCGAGCAGCGCGCCTTTGAAAGCGTGGTCGCGGCCAGCTCCGGGGTGTTCACCGACATGGGGCTGAACCGGGTGCTGATGGGACTGAACCCGTCGTTCTCGCCGCTGCCACTGGCGTCGGCCTATGCCTCGCAGATCGCGGCATCCGCCACGGTGCTGGCGCTGCAGTCGCGGCAGTTGACCGGGCTTGGCGACCAAATCGAAGTGCCTTTGGCGGCAGCGGTGATGGAGGGGTTGTGCTATAACTCCATCAAGGTTGGCGACATGCCGACGCGCTACCTGACCCAGCGCGAAATCGAGATCGAGCGGCGCCGCGTCGAGGGCCTGCCGATGAACGTCTCCTATCCCGAATTGCAGGAACTGCTGGACCCGTTTTTCCGCAGCTACATGTGTAAGGACGGGCGCGGTTTCTACGTCGTCTGCCCGAGCCACAAGCACCACGCGCGTCGATGTCTCGAAGTGCTGGGCCTTTATGACGAGATGGTCGCCGAAGGCCTGCAGGAAGAGGATGACACCTACAAGCCGCAGTCAGAATGGGTGTCGGATACATCGCTCGGGGTCTATCCGATGCCGAAGTTCTGGGCCGACAAGATCGCTGCGCGGATGAAAGAGGTCTTCATGACCCGCACTTCGCACGAGTGGAAGCGGATGTTCGGGCGGGTCGGCATTCCGGGCGCGCCGCAGCGCTGGCTGCAGGAATGGATCAACGACGAATACGCGGAAACTTCGGGCCTGATGATCGACGTCCAAGACCCGGAATTCGGCGAGATGACCCAGCCCGGCCCGGTGGTCTGGATGGAAGAAAGCGGCGAGGAGGCGCTCAGCCCCGCGCCGCGCCGCTGGGTGAAATTCGAAGAAGCACTGAAAGCGCTGCAAAAGCTGCGCACCGAGATTCCCGATGCCTCAGAGGGCATCGAGCAGGAAGGTTGGCTCTCGGGCGTGCGCGTGCTGGATATGTGCAACGTCATCGCCGGTCCGCATTCCGCCAGCTACCTCGCGCGGTTCGGGGCCGAAGTCATAAAGATCGACCCGGCGCAACCGCTGTATGACAGCTGGAACACGGTGATCTACGGTCTCAGCCAGGGCCGGGGCAAGAAGTCGATCCTTGCCGACGTCAAGTCGGAGCACGGGCGCAAGGTGTTCGAAGACCTCGTGAAATCCGTCGATGTGATCTTCTGGAACGCGCCGGACAGCCAGATCAGGCGCATGGGTCTGGACGCGGAAAGCCTGCGCCGGCTGAACCCGGAGGCGATCTTCTGCAAGCTCGACTGCTTCGGCGGTGTGCGGCGTGGCACACGCACCGATTACATCGGCTATGACGACCTCGTGCAGGCCACCACCGGGATCATGCTGCGCTTCGGCGGCTCGATGGACCGCCCCGAGGAACACGCACATGTCGGTACGATCGACGTGATGTGCGGCTTCGGAGGAGCATTGGCCGTGGCTGCTGCACTTTACCAGAAACACCGCTTTGGCCGGATCGGCCGCGGCCGGACGTCGCTTTCGGCCAACAGCGGTTTGCTACAGGTGCCGTTTGCCTATGACTTCCGTGGCCGGGGCCTGTTCGACGAGCCGTCCGGCCCGGAGGTCAATGGCTACGACGCCCTGGCACGTTTCTACAGCACGGCGTCGGGCGTCTATATCCTGCTCAGCGCATATGAAAGCGACCTTCCCCGTTTCCGCGATGTCGAGGATCTGTCGGACCTGCCGGACCTGCCCGAAGAAGAACGGGCGGCCTATCTTGCCGGTGCGTTTCAGATGCACCCCGCCACCGAATGGATCACGCGACTGCGCGCAGCGGATATCGGTTGTGCCATCTGCAACAACATCGACGCGCTGCGTTCCGAGAACACGCGGGCACCCGACGGCACGCCCGGAACCGATCGCGGCAGCTATTCCTTCTCGCAGTACAGCGACCATCCCAGCGGCCACGAGGTGATCCAGCTTGACCCCTACGCGGTGCGTCCGACGCGCGGCAAGGTCTTTGCGCTGACGCCCACCGAGAAGTTCGGCGCGTCGACGCGCGCCATACTGACCGACCTCGGCTACTCCGAAGCGGCCATCGAGAAGATGTTGAAATCCGGACAGCTCAGCGAAAGCTGGAGCGCGGAATACCTGCCCAGCTGAGGGCACATCGGGGCGGGCAGATTTGTCCGCCCCGGCCGTGCGGTGCGCCGCATTTTCCAACGGTCCGGAACAGTCCTGTCGCGCAGCCCTGCGCGGCAAACGGAGGAGGCTGCCCGGTCCTCATTTGTCTGAACGGAGGAGAGATGACAAACAAACCCCCTTTGATGGAACTGGATATCCCGACTGCGGAAACCGGGTTCTACTCGGGCTTCGCCAAGAGCGTGGCGATCCCGTCCAAGCTGCTGGTCAGCGCGCTGATCGTCTGGGCCATCGCCCTGCCGGAGAATGCCGAAACCGTGCTCAACGCGCTGAACGGCGCGATCCTTAAGAGCTTTGCGTCCTGGTATATCTACGTCGTAGCAGTGTTCTTCCTGTTGTGCATCGGCTTGGCCCTGGTCCCGATGACCGGCAGGCTGAAACTTGGTCTGTCCGAAGACCGCCCGGAATTCTCGCGGTTCTCGTGGTTCTCGATGATGTTCGGTGCCGGCATCGGGGTAGGGATGCTGACCTTCGCCACAGCCGAGCCGATGTACCACTTCGCCAATAACCCCAATGTCATCCTCGGACAGACCACCGGATCGAGCGCCGACAACGTAACCGCGGCCTATGTCTGGTCCTTCCTGCACTGGGGCTTTTCCGCCTGGGCCTGCTATGCCTTGGTCGGGCTGGCGCTGGCCTACTTCTCCTATCGCCGCAATCTGCCGCTAACGGTACGCTCTGCGCTGACCCCGCTGTTTGGAACCCGGTTGTCGGGGCCGATCGGGCATATCGTGGATATCGTCGCTGTGGTCGCCACCATTCTCGGCGTCGCGCAGACACTGGGATTTGGTGTCGAGCAGTTCATCGCCGGGCTTAATCGCGTGGGCCTCGGTGACTGGATCGTTCAGGCCGACGGCAAGCCCAGTTCGGCGGGCATCGTCCTTGCGCTGGTGGTGATCCTCGGTGCTTCGACCCTCTCGGCCCTGTCGGGAGTCGGCAAGGGGATCAAGTGGCTCTCGAACATCAACATGGGGCTGAGCCTTTTTCTGCTGGCGTTCTTCATCCTTTTCGGATCCACCTTTTTCGGGTTCACCGCGCTGTTCGGCGGGCTGATCGCCTATGTCTTGGAATTGCCGAGCTTGCTGTTCACGGTCTGGCACGCCGATGGCACCGAGACCGGCGATGCCCTCGCATCCTGGCAAGGCGGCTGGTCGGTTTTCTACTGGGCCTGGTGGATCGCCTTCGCACCTTTCGTCGGCGTGTTCCTTGCGCGGATCTCGCGCGGGCGCAGTATTCGCGAATACGTCCTTGGGGCGATTATCGTGCCGTCGCTCATGTGCTTTGTCTGGTTCGCGCTGGTCGGCGGAACGGCCATCGACATGACCCTGAACGGGACGGCAGGCGATGCGATCTCGGGCGCGGGGCAGGAAAGCCAGCTGTTCGTCATGCTGGACCTTATGCTCAGCGGCGGAGTGGCCTGGATCATGGCCGCAACCGTCGTGGTGCTGCTGCTGACCTACCTCGTGACCACGGCGGACTCGGCGATCCTGATCGTCAACACCATCAACGCGGCCGGTGAGGAAAGCCCGAAGGGCCGCGCCCACATCATCTTCTGGGGCGCTGCCCTCAGCCTTGTCGTCGGCGCCCTGCTGCTGGTCGGCGGGTTGGGTGCCATCAAGACCGCCATGGTCATCGGCGCGCTGCCCTTCAGCCTCGTCATGTTCCTGATGTGCGTGGCCTTGGCAAAGGCGATCATCAAGGACGCGATCCGTACGCGTCGCGGCGTGCCCAGTTTGCATTCAGAGGCATGATCCCTGCGTCGCACGGGGGTTGCAGGCCATCTCTCGTGCGACGGACAAACCTGAGGCCGCCATCATTGAACTGATGTATCGACCCAGCGGAATCTGCTCACTTTAAGCCGCCACTCTGAATGCCTCGACAGGCGTGCGCATGGCAAGGGCCTGATGAGGGCGGCGGTTGTTGTAGAAGGCAATCCAGTCACCGATGACGCGCATCGCGTGCTGGATGGATTCAAAACGGTGGCGATGCACACATCGCTCCTTCAGCGTCCGGATGAAGCGTTCGACCATCCCGTTGTGCTGGGGTGGCCTGCTGCCCGTTCCGTGGACACGAAGATAAGATCGTGACCACGAGACTGGAGACAGCAAATGAAGAGACGAACGTTCAGCAATGAGTTCAAGGTCGAGGCGGTGAGGCTGGTGCAGGATCGCGGCGTTGCCGTGGTTCAGGCCAGCCGGGATCTCGATGTCGCCGAGAGTGTCCTGCGGCGTTGGATCAGGGAGGCGAACGCAGCGCCCGCCACGGCCTTCCCAGGCAATGACCTGCAACGCGCCGAATTGGCCGAGATCGCGCCTTTGAAGAAAGAGGTCGCCAAGCTGAGGGCGGGGCGTGACATCCTAAACTGAGGAGGATCAGAAAACAGTCCGGGGACTGTTTTCCCGACGAAGGCGGCAGCATTCTTCGCGCGGGAATCGACATGAAGTTCGCCTTCATTGCGCGGCATCGGCACATCTGGCCCGCGAGCTGGATCTGCAGGGTGCTGGGCGTGTCGCGGTCAGGCTTTCACGCCTGGCTCGGTCGGCCCCTGAGCGAGCGTGCGGCGCATGACGCCAAGCTCGTGCAGGCGATCGACCGAAGCTTCAAGGCCAGTGAGACTCTGTTGCACAAAACCGTCTCTGAGCGGAGTTCCCCTTTCCCCGGACGGATTTATCCCACGACTTCTGTGACAGGGATGCCAAGGGCGGTGTAGCCGTTCAGAACGGCGATACGGACCTGAAGCTCAGCGACCTGTCGGTCGAAGTCCCGCGCCATGAGGCGCTGCCCCAGCAGTTTAACGCAGTGCATCTTGGTCTCGACGCGGCTTCGGCGGTGGTATCCGCTCCAGTTTCGCCAGATAGCGCGGCCGAGGTATTTCGAAGTTCGCAGGGCCTCGTTTCTGGCCACCGCACCCGCGGTGACGGCCTTCCACGACTTAGCGTTTTTGCGGGGTGGGATGACGGCATGGGCACCGCGGTCAGCGATGGCGTCGTGGCATTTGCGGGTATCATACGCACCGTCTGCGGTGACGCTGCCGATCGCCTCGTTCG